>JADCDC010000489.1 GCA_020252385.1 Aestuariivirga sp. | reverse complement strand
TCGCGGGGCTTTGTGCAGTCCGCCCAGTCGCTGGCGCTGCGCGAGGGGCACCAGCGTTTCAGCCCCGAGCATCTTCTGAAGGTACTGCTCGACGACGAGGAGGGGCTTGCCTCAGGCCTCATCAACGCCAGCGGCGGCGATTCGCGTCTCGCACTGCGCGAGGCGGAGGCCGCACTCAAGAAGCTTCCCAAGGTGTCAGGTTCGGGCGCGGGCCAGGTCTATCTGGCGCCGGAACTGGCGCGCGTGTTCGACGCGGCGCAGAAGATCGCCGAGAAGGCCGGCGACAGCTATGTGACCGCCGAACGCCTGCTGCAGGCGCTGGCGATCGAGCCCTCCGAGGCCGCCAAGGCGCTGAAGTCCGCCGGCGTGACAGCGCAGGGCCTGAACGAGGCCATCAACTCGATCCGCAAGGGCCGCACCGCCGACACGGCGTCGGCCGAACAGGGCTATGATGCACTGAAGAAATACGCGCGCGACCTCACCGAGGCAGCGCAGTCCGGCAAGCTCGATCCCGTCATCGGGCGCGACGAGGAAATCCGCCGCACCATCCAGGTGCTGTCGCGGCGCACCAAGAACAATCCGGTGCTGATCGGTGAACCCGGCGTCGGCAAGACGGCGATCGCCGAGGGCCTGGCGCTGCGCATCATCAAGGGCGACGTGCCCGAAAGCCTGAAGGACAAGAAGCTCCTGGCCCTCGACATGGGTGCCCTGATCGCGGGTGCGAAGTATCGCGGCGAATTTGAGGAGCGCCTCAAGGCGGTGCTGTCGGAAGTGACGGCGGCCGAGGGCGGCGTCATCCTGTTCATCGACGAGATGCACACGCTGGTGGGAGCGGGCAAGTCGGAAGGCGCCATGGATGCTTCGAACCTGTTGAAGCCGGCGCTGGCGCGTGGCGAACTCCATTGCGTGGGTGCCACGACGCTCGATGAATACCGCAAGCATGTGGAGAAGGACGCGGCGCTTGCCCGCCGCTTCCAGCCCGTCTTCGTGAGCGAGCCCACGGTTGAGGACACGATCTCGATCCTGCGCGGCATCAAGGAGAAGTATGAGCTGCACCACGGCGTGCGCATCACCGACTCGGCACTCGTCGCCGCGGCGACGTTGTCGAACCGCTACATCACCGACCGCTTCCTGCCCGACAAGGCCATCGACCTGATGGACGAGGCGGCCTCGCGGCTGCGCATGCAGGTCGATTCGAAGCCCGAGGAACTCGACGAGATCGACCGCCGCATCATGCAGCTGCAGATCGAGCGCGAGGCCTTGAAGAAGGAGACCGACCAGGCCTCGAAGGACCGGCTTGGCAAGCTCGAGAAGGAGCTCGCCGAGTTCGAGGAGAAGTCGGCCGCCATGACCAGGCGCTGGCAGGATGAGAAGGAACAGCTTGCCTCCGCATCGAAGGTCAAGGAAGAGCTCGAGAAGGCGCGCTTCGAACTCGACCAGGCGCAGCGCCGCGGCGATTTCGCCAAGGCGGGAGAGCTTGCCTATTCGACCATTCCCGGCCTCGAGAAGAAGCTGAAGGAAGCGGAAGAAAAGTCGAGCTCCAAGATGCTCGAGGAGGCGGTGACGGAGAATCACGTGGCGCAGGTCGTGTCACGCTGGACCGGCGTTCCCGTCGACAAGATGCTCGAAGGCGAGCGCGAGAAGCTGCTGCAGATGGAGCAGGCGCTGGCGAAGCGCGTCGTCGGCCAGACCGAGGCCGTCGAGGCGGTCGCGACCGCCGTGCGCCGTGCGCGCGCAGGGCTTCAGGACCCGAACCGGCCGATCGGCTCCTTCATGTTCTTGGGACCGACGGGTGTCGGCAAGACCGAACTGACGAAGGCGCTCGCCTCCTTCCTGTTCGACGACGAGCACGCCATGGTCAGGATCGACATGTCGGAATACATGGAGAAGCACTCCGTCTCGCGGCTGATCGGCGCGCCTCCGGGCTATGTCGGTTATGACGAGGGCGGTGCCTTGACCGAGGCCGTCAGGCGCCGGCCCTACCAGGTCGTGCTGTTCGACGAGATCGAGAAGGCGCATCCGGATGTGTTCAACGTGCTGCTCCAGGTTCTGGACGACGGCCGCCTGACCGATGGCCAGGGCCGCACCGTCGACTTCAAGAACACGCTGATCATCATGACCTCGAACCTCGGGTCCGAGTATCTGGTGAACCTCGGCGAGGCGCAGGATGTGGATGTCGTGCGCGACCAGGTGATGGGCGTGGTGCGCGGCCACTTCCGGCCGGAGTTCCTGAACCGGTTGGACGAGATCATCCTGTTCCACCGCCTGAAGCGGGAGAACATGGGAGCGATCGTCGACATCCAGATCGGCCGCCTGAGGAAGCTGCTCGCCGAGCGCAAGATCGAGATCGAGGTCTCGCCCGCCGCGCGCGACTGGCTGGCCGAGAAGGGCTACGACCCGGCCTACGGCGCACGTCCGCTTAAGCGCGTGATCCAGAAGAACCTTCAGGATCCGCTGGCCGAGGAACTCCTCGCCGGCCGCATCAAGGATGGCGACACGGTCGAGATCGGCGCCACGGCGGGTGTGCTCACCTTCAACGGCGTGGCGATGGGCGGAAAGCCCGTCGATCCGAAGGTCGTGAAGCTGCACTGATTGACCTGAGCGCCGTCATGCCAGCTTTCGCTGGCATGACGGCCTTGCGGCTGGCATTCTCAGCGCATGACCCTCGATGGCTACAACGGCTTCTGCCGCAGCCTTCCCCACACCTTCCACGTCGTGCAGTGGGGTGAAGCGCATGTGTGGAAGGTCGGCGGGCCGAAGGGCAAGGTCTTCGCCATCGGCTCGCGCTGGGATGGGCCATCGCTCGACATCACCTTCAAGGCGTCGGCCCTGAGCTTCGACATGCTGAAGGACCTGCCTGGACTGCGGCCCGCACCCTATCTCGCCTCGCGAGGCCTCCTCTGGCTGCAGCGGCAGACCAGCGAAACGCTCGACGATGCGGCACTGAAGGACTATCTACGCGAGAGTCACAGGCTGGCCGCACTGAGCCTGCCGAAGCGCCTGCAGCTGGAACTCGGGCTCGCGCCGTGATGCTTGTGAGGTGCGGGCGGTTGGTCTAGTCCTGACGACTTGTCCCGTGCCTGACCTGAGATTGAACGAAGTCCGCTGATGTCGAACGACTGGCGCCGCGCCCTTGGCCTTGCTGCCGTGCTCATCCTTGCGCAAACGGCGGTGATCCTGTTCGACCTCCACTTCGCGCCCGGCAACCTCTTTGCCGATGGGTATCCGGTCTACAATACATATTTCACGATCAGAATGGTTGCCGCCGTGCTCCTGGCCACCGGGGTGGCGATTGGGGTGTTTTTCTGGAACCCCGGGCTCCTCGCCGCCAGGCATGATCCGCCGGCACCGAACGTCAGCTTCGCCATCGCTGCCGTCTGCGTGGCAGCAACCGTTGCGGCCACGCTCGTGCTGTTGGGTGATCCGGCCGTCTTCTTCAATCTGGCGCGCGAGGATTCACTCTTCGAGTGGACCTCTGCCCTTCTTCTCTTCGCCGGCAGCATCATGATGCTGGTGGCGGCATTGAGGCTGGTCGGCCAGGGCAGCCGCCGGGCGGGCGTGGTTGCGCTTCTGCTGAGCCTCCTGCTGTTCCTGACGGCGATGGAGGAGATATCGTGGCTGCAGCGGCAGATCGGCTTTGCGACACCCGAAGCCCTGAAGCAACGCAATGAGCAGGGTGAGGCCAATGTCCACAACCTCGCCACCGGATTGTCCGAGAACCTCTACTACGGCGGGGCCTTCCTGCTCCTCGTGTTCGGTCCCGCGCTGGCCTTCCTGTTCGCTCCCAAGGGCCCGCTCGCATCCCTGGCCTGGCTGTTGCCCAGCCGCTATGCGCTCCTCGCGGGGGCGCTTTCCACCGGCTTCTGCTTCGAGATGTGGAACGTCTTCTGGATGCAGTTCGCCTTCTTCTACTCTGTGCTGTTGCTGGGAGGGATCGCAGGCGAGTCCGTCCGCATCGGGCGCTGGCGCGATGGCCTTCTGTTCGGGTGCGCGGGCGTGGCGCTGGTCGCCTGCCACCTCACCGTTCTCTCTGCGGGCTACACCATGGTGAGGCCGTGGGATGATTCCGAGTTCAAGGAACTCCTCATCGCCGCCGGGCTGTTCCTCCATGCTGCGGAAGTCTTCCGGCGCGTCGGGAAGATGTCGAAGGGGGTTCAGCCCTTCGGCGGGTTGTCACGCGCGAAGACGTAGATCCCGCGGCCAAGGACGAGCAGCCCCGCGAAGATCAGGTGCAGTGTCGCATGGGCTTCGGCCGGTGGATGAGTCTGCATGCGCGCCATCAGCCAGCCGCTCAGCGGCTGCAGCACGCCCGCACCGCCGATGAACAGCACGTTGAGGAGCGTGATGCCGCGGCCCAGGAGATGGTCCGGCACGAAGCTCCGGCCATGCGCCATCAAGACGCCATAGGTCATGCCGAAGCCGCCGATGAGGCCCATCAGCACGATCGCCCCCGCGAGCGGAAGGCCAGGCAGCGCAAGCAGCGCAAGGCACAGTGCCGTCGCCGCCACTCCGCCGAACACCACCCATTTGCGCGTGCCGAGCAGCCGGTCCAGCGGGCCATAGGCCATGGCGCCCGCCGACATGGCTGCCGCCATGACGAGAAGCGCATGGCCGCGCGCCACCGGATCAAGTCCGTAGACGGAGGAAAAGAACGGCCCTGCCCAAAGCCCCCGCTCCGCCAGCACCACGGCATAGCTCACCGCGGTGATCGGCAAGAGCGGCCACAGTGCGCGGATCCTCAGGATCTCGCCGATGCCGCCCGCGAACCCGCGTGAGCCATGGGTGGTGATGCGCTCCGGATCGCGGATCAGCAGCAGGATCGAGAGGGCAGAGAGTGCCGTCGCCCCGGCCATCGCCACCATCGCGCCGCGCCAGCCGATTGATTGTGCCGCCCAGGCCAGCGGCGATGCCGCCAGGAGATTTCCCGCCGTGCCGAGGCCGAGGAGCCAGGAGCAGAGCAGCGCAAAGCGCTGTGGCGCCTCGGTGCGCCCGAACATGTAGATGGCGCCCATGTAGATCGAGCCACAGCCCGCGCCGATCAGCAGCATGGCGAGGTTGAGCGCCGCAGCGCTCCCCGCCATGGCGAAGAGCAGCGCGCCGAGGACCGCCGCCAGCATCTGCAGCGACACGGTGCGGCGCGGACCCACCGTGTCCAGCGCCCAGCCCACGGGAAACTGTGTCGCCACGAAGCCGAGGATCCAGAACGCCTGGAGATTGCCGAGTGCCTGCGGCCCGAGCGACAGCTCGATCGAAAGCTCAGGCGCGATCACCGCGAGGAAGGAGCGGTAGAACTGGCTCAGCACATAGGCCGCGAGGAATGTCAGGAAGATGCGCACGGCCGCAACTCTTCGCAGGCCGGGCGCTGCCGCGCAAGGCAGGCCTCAGGTCAGGGCTTGGCCTGTGCGACCTGCAGGGGCGAGGGCGCCTGCTGCATCATGGCCTCGACGCGCGATTTCAGCTGCTTGAACTTCGCCAGTTCCTTGCCGGCGAGCTGCTTGCCGCCTGCGGCCTTGATGCGCGTCGGGTTCACCGGGCGGTTGTTGACGTGCACTTCATAGTGCAGGTGTGGGCCGGTGGAGCGGCCGGTGGAGCCGACATAGCCGATGATCTGCCCCTGGTTCACCCTGGCGCCGCGGCGGATGCCGGCGGCGAGCTTGCTCATGTGGGCGTAGAGCGTTTCGTACTTGTCGTTGTGCTTGATCTCGACGGTGATGCCATAGGCGCCGTGGCGGCCGGCGATCTGCACGACGCCGGAGCCCGCGGCGCGGATCGGCGTGCCGTGCGGGGCGCCGAAGTCGACGCCCGCATGCATCTTGGAGTAGCCGAGCAGCGGATGGCGGCGCATGCCGAAGCCCGAGGTGAGGCGGGCTCCCGAGACGGGGGTCTTGAGCAGGGCCTTCTGGGCGCTGCGGCCGTTCTCGTCGAAGTAGTCGGTCTGGCCGTCCTTGGTGGTGTAGCGGCAGTAGGTCTTGGTCTTGCCGTCGAGGGTGAGCTGCGCATAGTGCAGCACCTTGCGTTTCGACGATGAGCCGGTGAGCGGGTTGCCGTAGAACACGTCGAAGGTGTCGTTGGCCTTCACCTGGCGCTGGAAGTCGACGTCATAGGCGAAGACGCGCGTCAGCTCGGCGATGATGTAGTCGGGGACCTTGTTGTCCTTGGCGGTGCCGTAAAGGCTCGAGCCGACCTTGGCCTTGGTGCGGAAGTGATTGAACTCCGCATATTTCGATTTGGAGCCGGCTTGCGCTCCGGCGATCCCGGCCACGAAGCGGCCGTCTTCGTCGGCCTGCACGGTGATGGTC
>JADCDC010000488.1 GCA_020252385.1 Aestuariivirga sp. | reverse complement strand
TGGTTGACCTTGACGAGGATCGAATTAGCGATGCCCTGTGTGATGCCCTGCTTAAGGCGCTTCGTGTTGGTAACGAAGAGATCGTCGCCGACGAGCTGGTGCGTCTTGCCGATGAGGTCGGTCACCTGCTTCCAGCCGTCCCAGTCGTCCTCCGACATGCCGTCCTCGATCGAGAAGATCGGGTAGCTGCGGGCGAGCTTGGCCAGGTATTCGGCCTGCTCCTTGATCGAGCGCTTCTTGCCCTCGCCCTCATAGTCATAGACACCGTTCTTGAAGAACTCGGTCGCCGCGCAGTCGAGCGCGAGGAACACGTCCTGGCCCGGCTTGTAGCCCGCCTGCTCCACCGCCTTCATCACGAAGTCGAGGCCGGCCTCGGCGGAAGGAAGGTTCGGCGCGAAACCGCCCTCGTCGCCCACATTGGTGTTGTGGCCGGCCTTCTTGAGCGCACCCTTGAGCGTGTGGAAGATTTCCGCACCCATGCGCAGGCCCTCGCGGAAGCTGTCGGCCCCCACCGGCATGATCATGAATTCCTGGAAGTCGATCGGGTTGTCGGCGTGTGCGCCGCCGTTGATGATGTTCATCATCGGGACGGGCAGCGTGCGCGCGGCGGCTCCACCCACATAGCGGTAAAGCGGCAGGCCCGCCGCATCGGCCGCGGCCTTGGCGGTGGCGAGCGACACACCGAGGATGGCATTGGCGCCGAGACGGGCCTTGTTGGGCGTGCCGTCGAGTTCGATCATGGCGCGGTCGATGGCGATCTGGTCCTCGGCCTCCATGCCGGCGAGCGCGTCGAAGATCTCGCCGTTGACGGAAGCGACCGCCTTGGTGACGCCCTTGCCGAGATAGCGCTGCTTGTCGCCATCCCGCAGTTCCACCGCCTCATGGGCACCCGTGGAGGCACCCGAGGGCACGGCGGCACGGCCCATGGAGCCATCCTCCAGCACCACATCGACCTCCACCGTCGGGTTGCCGCGACTGTCGAGGATCTCGCGGGCGGTGATGTCGATGATGGTCGTCATGGCGGTCCTTCCCCTGATGTGTCGCAAATCAGCGGGGTTTATGGCGGTAGGTCATGACCTTTGCAAGAAGCTTCGGGGCGGCCTCGCGTCAGTCCTTGGCCTTCGCCACCTTGTCCAGCGCGATCAGCGTCTTGAGCAGGCTTTCCAGCCGGTCGAGGGGCACCATGTTGGGGCCGTCCGAGGGGGCGTTGTCAGGGTCTTCGTGGGTTTCGATGAAGACGCCCGCGACCCCCACCGCGACGGCGGCGCGCGCCAGCACCGGAACCATGCGCCGGTCGCCACCCGAGGAAGACCCCTGGCCTCCCGGCTGCTGCACCGAATGGGTGGCATCGAAGATCACCGGTGCGCCCGTCTCGGCCATGATGGGAAGTGCGCGCATGTCGGAGACCAGCGTGTTGTAGCCGAAGGAGGCACCGCGCTCGGTCAGGAGCACGTTGGGATTGCCGCTCTCCACGATCTTCTCCAGCACGTTCTTCATGTCCCAGGGAGCAAGGAACTGGCCCTTCTTGACGTTGACGACGCGGCCAGTCTTCGCCGCGGCAACGAGCAGGTCGGTCTGGCGGCACAGGAAGGCGGGAATCTGCAGGACGTCGACGACGCTTGCCACCTCCGCGCACTGGGCGTTCTCGTGCACATCCGTCAGCACCGGCAGGCCCAGCTCCTTGCGGATGTCGGCGAAGACGCCAAGCGACTTCTCGAGCCCCATGCCGCGCTTGCCCTTGAGGCTCGTCCGGTTCGCCTTGTCGAAGCTCGACTTGTAGACGAGCCCCAGCCCCAGGCGCTGGCAGATTTCCTTCAGCCGGCCCGCCATCATGAAGGCGTGGTCGCGGCTCTCCATCTGGCAGGGGCCGGCGATGAGGGCGAGCGGCAGGGCGTTGCCGAATTGGACGCCCGGGAGCGAAACGGTGGTGTTCGTCATGTGGGATATACCAGGAATGTGCCCGAGCCATGGGCGTAGAGTTTGCCGTGTTCGTCGGTGATGCGGGCTTCCGCCGTCAGCATGGTGCGTCCGGCATGGATGACCGTGCCGGTGCACAGGAGCCGGCCCGTTTCCGCCACCATCTTGCGCACGTAGTTGACCTTGAGTTCGATGGTGCCGTAGCCCACGCCGGCGGCAAGCTTCGTCTGCACCGCGCAGCCCGTGGCGGAATCGATGAGAGTGGCTGCATAGCCGCCATGGACCCGCATCTGGGGATTGTAGTAGCTGGGCGACGGGAATGCCTCGAAGGTGGCCGTGCCATCATCGACGGCGATGAGCCGCATGTTCATGGTCTCCGCCATGGCGGAGCCATGCCAGTCCTTGATGCGTGCCCTGAGATAATCGAGGCCGCTCAGCTCGCCCTGGTCCTTGTCCATCACCGTCCTATGCTCTGGGCTGCTGCAATAGCGCAAGCGGCGGGGCGATGGTAATGCCTTTTTCGGCGAAACGGGTGAGCAGGCTGAAGCGGATCTCGCTCGCCACCCCAGCCGCCTCGAAGATGTCGGCAACAAAGGCGCGCAACTCGAAATCGAGCCCGCTCGGGCCGAAGCGCGCGAGGAGTGCCACGGGCTCCGGTCTGCTCAGCACCCGTTCATGGGCGCGCGCCGTCTCGAGCAGCACCTTGCGGACCAGTTCCGCGTCATTTCCGTAATCGACCGATACCGCGACCAGGAAGCGGCCCATGTTGTCGTTGTGGGTCCAGTTGCGCACCGGCTCCGTCACGAGCAGCGAATTGGGCAGGATGATCGAGCAGGAATCGAAGGTCTCGATCTCGGTCGAGCGGACGTTGATGCGGCGCACGACGCCCTCGCCCGTGGGAAGCGACACCCAGTCGCCGACCCGGATCGGACGCTCCGCCAGGATGATCAGCCCCGAGACGAAGTTGTTGACGATCGACTGCAGGCCAAGGCCGATGCCGAGGCCGAGCGCGCCGGCGATGAGAGCCAGGTTCGAGAAGTCGATCCCGGTGGCGGTGAGCGCCAGGACGGCGGCGATGAAGTAGCCCGCATA
>JADCDC010000487.1 GCA_020252385.1 Aestuariivirga sp. | reverse complement strand
GGCGGAGAAGTTCCTCAAGGAAGTGCTGTGGCGGGAATTCTCCTACCACCTGCTGCATCACTGGCCGACCCTCCCAACAGAACCCTTCCGCCCCGAATTCGCGGCCTTCCCGTGGCGTGACAACCAGAAGGGCCTGCAGGCATGGCAGCGCGGCCGCACTGGCTACCCCATCGTCGATGCCGGCATGCGGGAGCTGTGGGCCACCGGAATCATGCACAACCGCGTGCGCATGATCGCGGCCTCCTTCCTGATCAAGGACCTTCTCATTCCGTGGCAGGAGGGCGAGCGCTGGATCTGGGACACGCTGGTCGATGCCGACATCGGCAACAATTCGGCGAGCTGGCAGTGGGTGGCGGGCTGCGGGGCGGAGGCCGCACCTTACTTCCGCATTTTCAATCCGGTGCTGCAGGGCGAGAAGTTCGATCCGCAGGGCGCCTATGTGCGGAAATGGGTGCCGGAACTCGCCCGCCTGCCAGACCAGTTCGTTCACAAGCCCTGGGAGGCGCCGCGCCTCGTGCTCGAGGCGGCGGGTGTTGAACTGGGGCGCAACTACCCACATCCTGTGGTGGACCACGGCAAGGCGCGCGATGCGGCACTCGCCGCGTTTCAGGAGATCAAGGGGGCGGCATGACGAAAATCTTAGGGATCAGCGGCTCGCTGCGGCGAGCCTCCTCCAACACCGGGCTGCTGCGCGCGTTGCAGTCAATGGCGCCGGGCCATGTGACGGTCGAGATCGCGACACTGCACGGCATTCCGCTGTTCAACGAGGACGACGAGGCGGCGAGCGGCCGGCCCGAGGCCGTTGAGGCGCTGCAGGAGCGGATCCGCGCCGCGGACGGCGTGGTCATCGCCTGTCCCGAGTACAATTTCTCCTTCACCGGTGTCCTCAAGAACGCCAATGACTGGCTCTCGCGCGGGGGCTCTCCCTTCCGCTGGAAGCGGGTCGGCATCATCGGCGCGGGCGGCGGGCAGTTCGTCGGCACCGCGCGCGCCCAGTATCACCTGCGCCAGAACCTCCAGGCGCTGCAGGCCATCACCATGCCGCGGCCCGAGGTCTTCGTGAACCACAACGAGGAGAAGTTCGACGCGGACGGCAACCTCACGGATGCGGAAACGCAGCGCTATCTGGCCAAGTGGCTCGAGGCGTTCCTCGAGTGGGTGGAGAAGAAGCCCTAGCCCAACGCCTCTCCTGCGAAGCGGGAGATGACGTTCATGAGGATGACGAGGAGATCAGACCGCGATACTCGTCGCCGCGGTCTTGATGGCGCGGATCTCCTCCGCATAGCTCTTCGCCTTGAAGACGGCGGAGCCGGCGACCAGCACGTTCGCCCCGGCGCGCGCGACGTCCGCCGCATTGGCGCGGGTGATGCCGCCATCGACCTCGATGTCGATGTTCCGCCCACGGACCATGTGCTTGACCTCGGCGATCTTGTCGAGCATCGCCGGGATGAAGGCCTGGCCGCCGAAGCCGGGGTTGACCGTCATCACCAGGATGAGGTCAAGCCGGTCCAGCACATGCTTGAGGACGGAAGCCGGCGTCGCGGGGTTGAGCGAGACGCCTGCCTTCTTGCCCATGGCGCGGATCGCCTGCAGAGAGCGGTCGAGATGGGGGCCAGCCTCCGCATGGACGGTGATCAGGTCGGCGCCCGCCTTGGCGAAGGCCTCGAGATAGCGGTCCACCGGCGCGATCATCAGATGCACGTCGAAGGTCTTGGCGGTCACCGGGCGGATCGCCTCGATGACTGGAAAGCCGAAGGAGATGTTGGGCACAAAATGCCCGTCCATCACATCGATGTGGATCCAGTCGGCACCCCCCTCGTCGATGGCGCGCACCTCGTCCCCGAGCCTCGCGAAATCGGCGGCGAGGATCGAGGGCGAGACGAGGAGGGGCCGGTCCACGTGTGTCAGCCGATGAGCTTGCCGAAGTGCACGGCGGTGTCGCCCATGCGGTTCGAGAAGCCCCATTCATTGTCGTACCAGGAGAGGATCTGGACGAAGGTGTCGTCCATCACCTTGGTCTGGTCGAGGTGGAAGACCGAGGAATGCGGATCGTGGTTGAAGTCGATCGAGACGTTGGGCTTGGCGGTGGTGCCGAGAATGCCCTTGAGCGGACCACTTGCGGCGGCCTTCAGGATCATCTCGTTCACCTCTTCCTTCGTCGTCTTGCGCTTGGCGATGAACTTGAGATCGACGACCGAGACGTTCGGTGTCGGAACACGCATCGCAAAGCCGTCAAGCTTGCCCTTGAGTTCGGGCAGCACGAGGCCCACGGCCTTGGCGGCACCCGTCGAGGTCGGGATCATCGACAGCGCGGCGGCGCGGGCGCGGTAGAGGTCCTTGTGCATGGTATCGAGCGTGGGCTGATCGCCGGTGTAGGAATGGATCGTCGTCATCATGCCCTTTTCGATGCCGATCCCGTCATTCAGCACCTTGGCCACGGGGGCGAGGCAGTTGGTGGTGCAGGAGGCGTTCGAGATCACCATGTGATCCTTCGACAGCTTGTCATGATTGACGCCATAGACCACGGTGAAGTCCGCACCGTCCGAAGGGGCGGACACGATCACGCGCTTGGCGCCGGCAGCGAGATGTGCGGCCGCCTTGTCGCGCGCGGTGAAGATGCCGGT
>JADCDC010000486.1 GCA_020252385.1 Aestuariivirga sp. | reverse complement strand
GTGCTCTTCCGATCTATGATAGGAGCAGACGTTCATCGGGTTCCACTTCGGCAGCTCGCGCGTCGAGAAGGCGATGGTGTCGGTGATGAGCCGGAGCGAGGGTGCCGGCGGGAAGACATAGGTCCCGCGCGAGAGATATTCCTTGATGATGTCGTTCTGCGTCGTGCCGGACAGGCTCACGCGTGCCGCACCCTGTTCCTCCGCCACCGCCACATAGAGCGACAGGAGCCAGGCGGCGGTCGCGTTGATGGTCATCGAGGTGTTCATCGTGGAGAGCGGGATGCCCTCGAACAGGGTGCGCATGTCGCCCAGGTGCGAGACGGGTACCCCCACCTTGCCCACCTCGCCGCGGGACAGCACATGGTCGGAGTCGTATCCCGTCTGGGTGGGGAGGTCGAAGGCGACCGACAGGCCGGTCTGCCCCTTGGCCAGGTTCGAGCGGTAGAGCTTGTTCGACTCCGCCGCCGTCGAATGGCCGGCATAGGTGCGGATGAGCCAGGGATTGTCGCGCGTGGTCATGATGCCGGCGATGCTGGCATGGCCCATGCTGCACCGCAACTTCGACTTTTGGCAGGTTCCGGTCAGAGTCCGATTCTGCTGCGCGGCCACTTGAGGATGATCACGATCGCCACCAGCGCCATGCCGCCGAAACTGGCCAGAAGCTGGCGCTCCAGCTCGCCCTCCATCGTCCAGCCAAGCTTGTGCAGCGCCCCGCTGGCCGCCGCCGCGCCCGCGAACAGCGCGAGGAAGTTGAACAGGTATGAGACCTTCCCCAGCGGGGTGGTGAAGACCGAGAGCACGAGGGTGCAGCACATCGCGCAGATGAAGGCGACGGTCAGCGTTTCCCGTTGCAGTCCGATGATGAAGAAGATGTCGTTCACGTTGCGCGTCGGGCTCCGGCAGGAGCGGGAGAGTCAGACCTCCTGGTTGCATTCCCACCCAGAATGGACAGTTCTTACCCGATACGCGGTCTTTTTCAAGCCCGGCCAGCACCCCCCTCCTTTTGTTGCGGTGCGCAAGGGGAGCGGTCTCGCCTATTCTGGCCCCACGCGATTTCGAGGGAGACGCCGCCAATGAATTCCGCCGCCACGCATGTTCCGCCCGCCCCGGCCAACGCCAACCAGCCGGTGAAGGACCTCTATGCGGTGGGCGAGATCCCGCCCTTGGGCCATGTGCCGGCGCGCATGCATGCCTGGTGCATCAGGAAGGAGCGCCACGGTGCGCCGGACAGCGCCATGCAGATCGAGGTGGTCCCCACCTGGACCATCGGCGAGGACGAGTGCCTGGTGCTCGTCATGGCGGCGGGCGTCAACTACAACGGCGTCTGGGCAGCACTCGGAAAGCCGGTCTCGACGCTCGATTTCCACACCATGCCCTATCACATCGTGGGGTCGGATGCGGCGGGTGTCGTCTATGCCGTGGGCTCCAAGGTCAAGCGCTGGAAGGTCGGCGACGAGGTGGTCGTCCACTGCAACCAGGATGACGGCGACGACGAGGAGTGCAACGGCGGCGACCCGATGTTCTCCAACTCGCAGCGGATCTGGGGTTACGAGACGCCGGATGGCGCCTTCGCCCAGTTCACCCGCGTCCAGGCCCGCCAGCTTCTGCCGAAGCCCCCGCACCTCTCCTGGGAGGAGTCCGCCTGCTACACGCTGACACTTGCCACCGCCTACCGCATGCTGTTCGGCCACAAGCCGCATGTGCTGGGGGCGGGGCAGAACGTCCTCGTCTGGGGCGCTTCGGGGGGCCTGGGCTCGATGGCGATCCAGCTCATCGCGACGACGGGCGCCAACGCCATCGGCGTCATCTCGGACGATGACAAGACGGACTTCGTCATGCAGCTCGGCGCCAAGGGCGTCATCAACCGCAAGAACTTCAACTGCTGGGGCCAGATGCCCACGGTGGGCACGCCCGAATACAATGACTGGATGAAGAGTGCCCGCGAGTTCGGCAAGGCCATCTGGCACTTCACCGGCAAGGGCAACAACGTCGACATGGTGGTGGAGCATCCGGGCGAGTCAACCTTCCCCGTCTCCGTGCTGATGACCAGGCGCGGCGGCATGATCGTCATCTGTGCGGGCACCACGGGCTTCAACCTCACCATGGACGCGCGTTACCTCTGGATGCACCAGAAGCGCGTCCAGGGCTCGCACTTCGCCAACCTGATGCAGGCCTCCGCCGCCAACAAGCTGGTCATGGCGCGCCGCATCGATCCCTGCATGTCGGAGGTCTATTCCTGGGCCGACATCCCCAAGGCGCATGTCAAGATGTGGAAGAACGAGCACCGCCCCGGCAACATGGCCGTGCTCGTCTCAGCCCCCACCACGGGCCTCCGCACGCTCGACGACGCGATCGAGGCGGCGAAGTAGGGATTACGCCCCCGCGTCCATCGCGATCCGCTCCTTCGCGCGGAGCTTCTGGCTTTCGCTCTTCAGCTGCCCGCAGGCCGCCATGATGTCGCGGCCGCGCGGCGTCCTCACGGGTGAGGCGTAGCCCGCACGGTTCAGGATCTCGGCGAAGCGCTCGATCACGTCCCAGCCGGAGCACTCATACTGCGTGCCGGGCCACGGGTTGAACGGGATCAGGTTCACCTTGGCCGGAATGCCCTTCAGGAGCTGCACCAGCCGCTTCGCATCGGCGACGGAATCATTCACGTCCTTCAGCATCACATATTCGAAGGTGATGCGCCGCGCGTTGGAAAGCCCCGGATAGGCCCGGCAGGCGTCGAGCAATTCCTTGATCGGATATTTCTTGTTGAGCGGCACGAGCTTGTCGCGGATCTCGTCCGTCGTCGCGTGGAGCGAGATCGCCAGCATGGTGCCGATCTCGTCGCCCGCGCGCGGGATCTCCGGCACGACACCAGACGTCGAGAGCGTGATCCTGCGCTTCAGATCGGAAGAGC
>JADCDC010000485.1 GCA_020252385.1 Aestuariivirga sp. | reverse complement strand
TTCATGACGTTGCCAAGTTCAGGCGCGAAGTAGGCACCCTCTCCCAGAATCGAATGACAGTTGACACAGGAGTTCTTCTCCCAGATGTGCTTGCCTGCGGCGACGCTGGGCGTCAGCGCAGCGGCATCCGTCGAGGTGGTGACGATGTAGTTATGGCTGTGAATGGACAGCCCCACGAAGATGACGATGAAGAACAGTGACCCGCCGTAAAAGATGTTGCGGGCCATGCTCTTGGTCATGACTTCTCGCATTGCGCTCTCTCCTTCCCAAGGAATTGCCTGTCCAGCTCTTGTGGGCGAGCGCGGCGGGGATCGCCTTAACGAAAGTCAATCGCCGGAGTTAAATCATGCCAGTGCTTCGAGTCTTGATCCGGGAAACCGGGCCAGTGCTGCTTCGATGGCATTGCGGTCCATGATGCAGAAGGCGGTGGAGAGCGCATCGGCCAACGCAGCACTCGGCGCTGTAACCGATGCAATCCGCCAGAGGTGAGTCCCGCCCCGGGGGTCCAGTATATGGGGCGATCCCTTGCCGATAAGCGTGCCTTCGGGCGACGACGTGGCCAGTGCACGATCAGAGAGGATTGCGCGCGCCATTTTCGTTCCGTCAGGCATGGCGATATCAGCTCTCCAGCCGCCGCCGGAGGGGCGCTCGCCCAGCGCTGCGATCTCACCCATGTCAATGATAACGTTGGTGAAACCTTCCTCTCGCATCAGATCGGCCACACGATCTGCTGCTTGGCCTTGTGCGATACCGTTGAAGGTGATTTGCATGCGAGGCTCGAGGCGTATTTCTGTGGTGCTTCTACGCACACGGGTCCACCCGGTCAGACCGGATGCAGCGCCGGTATCGCCCCCAGTGGCAATTGCAAGCCACAACGGCTGCACGGTCGGGTCGAACGCACCTCCGGTTGCGGCATGAACCAGATCAACAAGGGCGCATGTCGCCTGGATCTCATCGGCGGGATGCGGCAACCAGCCGTTTCTGTTGAGCCGCGTCAGATCCGACTCGCGATGCAGCGAGAATTGCTGTTCGAACTGACGAAGGACAGCCTCGACCTTCCGAAACACGTGCTCCGCTTTCTCTTTCGTTGCTCCGGAGAGCACGATGCGCGCGGCGGAACCCATTGCAATGCCGTTCCACTCATGCGCGGAGGCAGCCTGGGCGGGCGCCGCAAGACTGGCTGCGGCAATCGTCAGGAAGCGGCGGCGGTTGAGCATGGCATTATTCCTCCGCCTGAATGCGAGGTCCCCAGAATGCAGGCCAGAGCGAGGCTGCATAGAACGCGAATGCAAGAATCCACAAGACGCCGGCACCGACGACTCCCGGGAAATACCACGCACCTGATACCTCGGACGCAACCCACCGCCACGCCGCGGCCACAGGCAGAAGTGCGTAGGCTGCAGCCAGCATGCGGGGTGCCACCAGCGGGCGGCCGCTGTGGCCCAGGGTCGCGCGGCTCATGACGGCGAGCGTCATCCCCGCAACGCCGGCAATAGCGGTGACGTGGAGTGCGGCAACTTCACTGCCGAAGCCCAACAGCGCCAGCCCGGTGAGAATCAGCCCCACGCCGATCAACGCAAAGCTCAGATGCAGCGACCACAGGATCGGCTGTTGCGCCGCAAAGCCTGGCCGCCAGCCCACCACACGGGTGAGCTGCAGGACGCCACAGGCCAGCATCAGACCGGCGGTCCATCGATCCGGCACGCCAGTCATCACCACAATCGGCAGCGCAATGGCCATCGCCACGCCGGCAAGCTCCAGCGACTTTCGCGAGACGGGCAGTCCGGTCTCACGGCCTTCCCGGACCATGGCGTTGCGAGTAAAGGCCGGTGTGACCCGGCCGCCCAGCACCGCAATCATGGCACAGAGGCCATAGATGCCGGCCCGGAGGCCCTGAAGCGCCGTATCGCTGGTGACGTCCATCCATTCGAGATGCACCATCAGGTTGGCAACCCAGATGATGCTTAGCAGTCCCAGGAACATGACATTCTGCGGCTTCGGCCGCCTGATGAGCTGAGTTGCGATCTTGGCCGCGAGCAGCGGAAGAAACGCAAGATCGGCGATCATCACGATTTCGGCGGGAAGTGCTGCCGAAAACCAGACGGCGGCGCGGCCCGCGAGCCAGAGGCCTGATGCGGTGACAATGAAGAGATGCCGCGCCGCCCTGGCACCCGTCCAATTGGGGACGGCGGTCAGGAGAAAGCCGCCCAGGGCAGCGCCGCCATAGCCGAACACGAGTTCATGGCCGTGCCATAGGTGTGGTGGCATGGCGAAGGGAAGCGAGGCGAACATGCCGCCCGCCCAGTGTACGCCCAGCCACAGCACCCAAAAGCTCAGGGTGAATACCGCATAGAGCCCCGCCGCCAGGAAGAAGACGCGATAGCCGTCTCCGAACAGCCGCTTCACGCTTGCGATCATTACGGCGCTCCTTCCGTTGCGCGTGCCCGGCGCTTCAGCACCGGGCACAGCGTTGTATCGTTCATGATGACCTGGCAGCGGAGGCAGAGAACGCACTCGTTGACGTTGATGCGGCCCAGCGGGTCGATGGCGCCCACCGTGCACTTGGTTTCGCACAACCGGCATTCTCGTCCGCATTGCGGGCGGCGCTTCAGCCAGTCGAAGATCTTCAGCTTTGCCGGAATGGCGAGGCCTGCACCAAGCGGGCAGAGATAGCGGCAGAAGAACCGCTCGATGAAGAGGCCCGCGAGGAGTAACGTCAGCACGAAAGCGACGAAGGGCCATGCCCGTATCATGCGCATGGAGATCGCAGTCTTGAACGGCTCGGCCTCAGCCAGCACCAGCGCGTCGTGCATCGAATAGAACGAGAGTGCAAGGATGCCGACAAAGAGCGTGTATTTTATAACCCACAACCTCTCGTGTAGTGCCTGAGGTACTTCAATTTGCCTGACGCCCAGACGCTGTGCCAGGTTGTTCAGGAGTTCCTGTAACGCGCCGAAGGGGCAGAGCCAGCCGCAATAGACGCCGCGCCCCCAGAACAGCAATCCCAACGCAACGAAGGACCACAGAAGGAAGATGACGGGCTCGATAAGGAAGGTTTCCCAGCGGAACTCGGTGAGCAAGGAATGAACAAAGGCAACGACCTGCACCACCGACAATTGCCCGTTTAGGCCCCAGCCCAGAACGACGAGCGTGACCGTCAGGTACGAGATGCGCAAACCCCGCCAGAGCTTCGGCCGGCGCGTGATCGAGTCCTGCGCGAACAGAATGAGCGTGAGCACCGCCAGCATGGCGGCGACGATGCCCGCCTCGAGATGCTTTGCGGCCCAGATGCTGCGCCACAATGGATCCGGCGATGGCGGTGGCGCAAGCCGGAATACATCGGGCAGCGCATAGTCCACACTGATGACGGTGCTCGCCTCGCCTCCGCCCGTTCTTGGCCTTGCGGCCATGACTTCCACGCGGAAGGGCTGGGCAGGGTCAATCGTCCTCGGCAGCCGGAAAAGGCTCACTTCCTTAACCTCTGGCGCACCTTCAGCCGCTAGTTGCTTCACGAAGATGTAATCACCTGCCAGAGGCACATGCCGCGACTCGCCCTGCACGATCGTGAGCCTGTCGAAACGGCCCGACTGCTTCCACGCCGTGCCACGGTGCGAATGGAGACCCGACGAAACCACCATCAACGCGGTCTCGCCAGGACCGAGCGCGCCCATGGCCTGCGTGAAAACCTTCTGGCCCAGAAGATTGCGGCCGGCCGTCGGAGGATCGACCAGACCGGCATAGACATCGAAAAATGCGCCCTCGCCCGGCATCACGGGCACCTCTGCACCTGATAGGGCCTTGGCCGCCTCATCCATGCTCATGCGCGCATGGGCGAGCGCACCCATGGCCATGAGTGCCTTCCAATCGGCAGGCGAATATCCGATCCGGTCGATTCCGCCGCCTTCGGCGATCAACCCGCGCGCAATGGCCAAGGTTCGGGCGGTACGCAGGATGCCATCGCGGATGACGCCCGTCGACACTGTTGCCCGCGAGATCACATCGGGAAGATCGGATTGCGGGGTAAGGACATCCGGACGTGGTGCAGCGAGATCCACGCCCGCGAAGCCATCTACATAGCGGATGATGTCTTCATCCGAAATGCCGAGCGTAAGGACCGGCTCATCGTGCCGCATCAGCCGCGCACCGGCGATACGAGCAGATGGCGTGATGGCGACCAGCACATCGAGCGGCCTGCCAGAGTACCCGGTCGAGCCTGCAATTTCCCACGTCGAGCCTATGTAGCCGACGAGATTGCCGCTCTCGCTCACCTTCCACCCCGGCACGCCGTCCGCTTCGCGCTGGATGGTCAGAGGTCCTTCGCGGCCGAACATCCGCTGAGCCAGGGACGGATCCGGTTCTGCCGACGCAGTCACCTCAGTCGATAACACGCCGCCCGCATGAACAGGCAACGGGGCGAGGCACACAAGAAGATACAACAGGAGGCAGATTGCACGGGGCATATGCGGACCAGCAAGTTAGCGGCAACCGTGCTCGCACTACGACAGGGCTGCCTTGACGAAAGTCAATGTAAGGTCCTCCGGCATGTCGCATCATCCAGCGAACCTCACCACGTCAAGGGAGAGAAACGCCATGACACAACGCGCCACCCACATGAGGCGACTGCTGCTGACCAGCGCAGCCATTGTCCTTGGATTTACCGGAAGCATCGCTCTGGCGGATGAGAAGCCAAAGGAACACGGCGATGGCCCAGCCGCTGCCTATGAACCCTCCATGACGACACTCGGCCAGATCAAGGTCGAGATTCCAGGCCGCAAGGCTGACGATCCTGTCATGACGCAGGAAGAGTTCCAGAAGGCGACGACCATTTATTTCGAACGCTGCGCCGGATGTCACGGCGTGCTACGCAAGGGCGCAACAGGAAAACCCCTTACACCAGACCTCACACGCGAGAACGGCTACGACTATCTCAAGAACTTCATCACCTACGGCTCGCCCGCGGGCATGCCGAACTGGGGCACCTCAGGCGATCTGAGCGAGAGCGACGTGGACATGATGGCCCGCTATCTGCTTCTCGAACCTCCGGCTCCGCCGGAATTCGGCATGCCGGAAATGATGGCGAGCTGGAAGCTTCTGGTGAAGCCCGCCGACCGACCCACCAAGAAGATGAACGACATTGACATCGACAACCTGTTCTCGACAACGCTGCGCGATGCCGGGCAGGTGGCCCTCATCGATGGCAAGACCTACGAGATCAAGGCGGTCATCGACACGGGCTATGCGGTGCATATCAGCCGTATCTCGGCTTCCGGACGCTATCTCTTCGTCATCGGCCGCGACGCAAAGATCGTGATGATCGACCTGTGGATGGAAACCCCTGCTCCGGTCGCCGAGATCAAGATCGGCGCCGAGGCCCGCTCAATCGAAACCTCGAAGTTCGAAGGCTATGAGGACAAGTACGCGATCGCTGGCGCCTACTGGCCGCCGCAATACGTCATCATGGATGGTGACACCCTGGAACCCAAAAAGATCGTGTCCACGCGCGGCAACATCTATGACGAGCAGACCTATCACCCCGAGCCCCGCGTCGCAGCGATCCTCGCATCGCACTTCAAGCCGGAATTCATTGTCAACGTGAAGGAGACCGGCAAGATCCTGATGGTGGACTACACCGATCTCAAGAACCTCAAGACGACTGAGATCGAAGCCGAACGCTTCCTGCATGATGGCGGGCTCGACTCGACCCACCGCTACTTCATCACGGCGGCGAATGCTCGCGGCAAGCTCGTCGTCATCGACACCAAGGAAAGCAAGCTGGTTGCAATCACGGAAACCGGGGGCCAGACCCCGCATCCGGGCCGAGGAGCAAACTTCGTGCATCCGGAATTCGGCCCTGTCTGGGCCACCTCGCATCTGGGCGACGAGTCGGTGGCGCTCATCGGCACCGATCCGGAGGGCCACAAGGACCAGGCCTGGAAGATCGTCGACAGCTTCCCCGCGCTAGGCGGCGGCTCCCTGTTCATCAAGACGCACCCGAACTCCAAGCATCTCTACGTAGATGCAACGCTCAACCCCGAAGCTTCGATTTCTTCGGCGGTCGCGGTTTTCGACATCAGCAAGATGAAGGGCGACACCGATCCGGAACCGGTGGTGCTACCGATCGGAGAATGGGCCGGCATCGCCGAGGGACAGCCGCGCGTTGTACAGCCTGAATTCAACAAGGAGGGCACGGAAGTCTGGTTCTCGGTGTGGAATGCCAAGGACAAGGAGTCGGCCATCGTGGTGGTGGACGACAAGACGCTGCAACTCAAGAAGGTGATCAAGGACAAGCGCCTTGTGACGCCCACGGGCAAGTTCAACGTCTTCAACACCCGCGGCGACATCTACTGACACCCTAGGGCGGGGAGAATTGATCTCCCCGCCCTGCCACTCACGACAGCGTGGAAAGGGGACGACTCATGAAGAACCCGCTGACCGGCAAGGTCGCATTGATCGGTGCCGGACCCGGCGACCCGGAGCTTCTGACTCTTCGGGCCCTCAAGGCCATCGAGCAGGCTGCTGTTGTGGTCTACGACCGTCTCGTGTCGCCGGAAATCCTGGCACTTGTACCCGCGCACATACGCCGCATCGATGTTGGCAAGATGCCGAAGTTTCACACGTTACCGCAGGAGGCTATCAACGACCTTCTGGTGAGCCTTGCACTGCAAGGCCACAATGTCGCGCGTCTGAAGGGCGGCGATCCCATGATCTTCGGACGCGGCAGCGAAGAAGCTAGTGCCTTGCGGGAGGCGGGCATCTCGGTCACCTACGTTCCCGGCATCACCGCGGCGCAGGGTGCGGCCGCCTCGACCGGCGTGCCCCTTACCCATCGCGGGCTAGCCACGGGTGTCCGCTATGTGACCGGGCACCGCGCAAAGGACCAGCCGCTCGATCTCGACTGGTCGAGCCTTGCATCTGAAGCGACCACGCTCGTCGTCTATATGGGGGCGGCGAACATAGCAGAGATTGCAGATCAGTTGATGGCGCATCACCTGCCCGCGGCACTACCGGTGCTGATGATTTCTTGCGCGACGACGCCGCGCGAAAAGCGGATTGTTTCCGCACTTGATCGTATTGCTGCCGATGTGGCTCGGGCTGACCTTGAAGCGCCTGTGCTGTTCATCATCGGGCATGTCGTTTCACTCCATGGCGATCGTGCGATCGACGAGTGTGCCCGAGATATACTGGCAGATGCCTATGCTTAAGATTCTTGCCATTGCGTGGGCAGCGATTGCTTTGGCAGCGC
>JADCDC010000484.1 GCA_020252385.1 Aestuariivirga sp. | reverse complement strand
GCCGCGGCGGATGTGCTGCGTGGCGCTTGTGCCCCGCCTTCGAGTGCTGCAGCGAGCCGCGTCATCAGCGAATCGTGGTTGGCGGCAACCGCCTTCTCCAGCCGCTTGATCCCCGTGACCAGCCCCTGGGTCTCCGCGCTCCGCAGCCTTTCGGCATATTGCTCGAGGAACCAGCGGCCGCGCGGGGTTTCCATCACGGCCTCGCGGATCGCGTCGAAATCCTCAGGTCGCATGTCTTTCGACGGCATCTGGACTCCACTCACACTGCCGGCAACGGCCGGACCCCTGCAGCGATCGCAGGGCACATCTCCGCTCCATAATCATGGCGAGTGGTGAATCTTTGGTTTAGAGGCGGCAGGACCAGAGCCAGACCGCGCCCGCCCACTCCCCAAAGACATGCCCTCCCACAACTTCAGCCTGAGGCTTTCGCTGTTCAATGCCGTGGTCTTCCTCGGCAGCGGCATCCAGCTGCCCTTCCTGCCGCTGTGGCTGAAGGAGAAGGGCCTGCCCGATTCCGAGGTGGCGCTGGTGGTGGCGCTGATGATGGCGGTGCGCATCATCGGCATTCCGCTCGGCACCTTCGCGGCCGATCTCACGCAGCGCCGCCGCGCGGTGATCATCTTCTGCGCCTTCGGCACCTTCCTCGCCTATGGGCTGCTCAGCCTGATGAGCGGCTTCTGGCCGATCCTGGTGACGGCACTCCTGGCCGCCGCCCTGCTGGCGCCGATCATTCCGCTGACGGAGGTGATGGCGGTGGAGGGCAGCCAGCGCTTCGGGCTGGACTATGGCCGGATCAGGCTGTGGGCCTCGCTCAGCTTCCTCGCTGGCAGTTTCGCCGGTGGCGCGTTGCTCGAAGTCGTGCCGGTCGGCTCGGTGATCCTGCTGATCGCGGGGGCACCGGGGCTTGGTGCGCTGTTCGCCCTGCTGCTGCCCAACGACAAGGCGATCCGCCCGGCCCGGCATGAGCCTGTCAGGATCAAGGCCGTTCTGGCGGTGGTCGTCACACTGCCCTTCATCCTGTTCCTGCTGGCGGCGGGGCTGGGCCAGGCGAGCCACGGCTTCCTCTATGCCTTCGGCTCGGTCTATTTCGTCGACATCGGGCTTTCCAAATTCACCATCGGCAAGCTGTGGGCGGTGAGCGTGCTCATGGAAGTCCTGATGTTCGCCTTCTCCAACCGCTTCCATAGGCTCTTCGGCTCGGTGGGCCTCATCATGCTGGGAACGGCACTCGCCACGCTCCGCTGGTCCGCCACGGGGCTGGAGCCGCCGCTTGCCATGCTGTTCGCGGTGCAGGCGCTGCATGCCGGCTCCTTCGGCTTCACCCATCTCGGCACCATGCACTTCATCCGCGAACGCGTGCCGGAGAACATGCGGAACTCGGTGCAGGGCCTCTACTCGGTGCTGTCGAGCGGGGTGCTGTTGTCCTCGACCATGTGGGCCTCGGGCACGCTCTATGGCGCGCTGGGCGGAGGGGCCTGGTTCGTGATGGCGGGATATGCCGCCGTGGCCTTCCTCCTCGCCCTCCTTCTCAGGGCGATCAGCCCCAGAGGCTAGCGGGCGGGGGATGCATGAGGCTGCCCTCGAAGCGGATCGCGGGGTCGCGGTCCTGCTTCAGCAGCAAGGGGCCGTCGAGATCGACGACATCGGCGAAGGGCGTGATCAGCATGGCAGGCGCCATGGCGAGCGAGGTCGCCAGCATGCAGCCCACCATGATCCTGAGGTTCCTCGATTGCGCGGCGCGGGCGAGTGCGATGGCGGGCGTCAGTCCCCCGGTCTTGTCGAGCTTGATGTTGATCGCGTCGTACTTGCCGGACAGCGCGTCCAAACTCTCGAGGCCGTGTGCGGATTCATCCGCACAGACGGTGACGGCGCGGGCGATGTGGCGCAGCGCCTCGTCATTGCCGGCGGGGAGCGGCTGCTCGACGAGTTCGACGCCCGCCTCCGCGCAGGCGGCGAGCATCTCCGCGAGGTTTTCCGCCGACCATCCCTCATTGGCATCGACGATGAGGCGGCTTGAGGGCGCATTGCGGCGGATGAGCCGGAGGCGCGCGGCATCGCCATCGCGGCCGAGCTTCAGCTTGAGGAGGGGGCGGGCGGACGCCTTCGCCGCCGCCTCGCCCATCGCTTCCGGCGTATCGAGGCTCAGCGTATAGGCGGTGACGACGGGCTTTGGTTCGGTGAGCCCCGCGAGCTGCCAGACGGGCTTTCCCGCCTGCTTGGCGCGGAGGTCCCACAACGCGCAGTCGAGCGCGTTTCGTGCGGCATGGGGTGCGATCAGGGCCGGAATATCCGCATGCGTGATGCCGGCCTCGATCCGGGAGCGCGCCGCCTCGAGCGCTGCCACCACCTGCGGAACCGTCTCCTCGTAGCGCGGATAGGGCACGCATTCGCCGCGGCCCACATGGGCGCCCTCGGCGAGCGTCACCGTCACCACATGGGCCTCGGTCTTGGCGCCGCGCGAGATGGTGAAGCTGCCGGCGATCGGCCAGCGTTCCTCGGCGATCGAGAGCTTCGGCATGTCAGCGGCCGTAGCGCTTGATCAGTGCATCGACGATGGGCTCGACGCCGG
>JADCDC010000483.1 GCA_020252385.1 Aestuariivirga sp. | reverse complement strand
GTCGTTCTTGATCAGCTCATGCAGCTTGGGCAGCGCGTGATAGGGCACCATGGGGAACATGTGGTGCTCGACATGATAATTCATGTTCCAGTAGATCCAGCGGCTGACCGGATTCATGTAGACGGTGCGGCTGTTGAGGCGGTGGTCCACGACGTCCTCCGCCAGGCCGCCATGCTGAATCAGGCCGGTCATCAGCATGTGCCAGCAGCCGTAAAGCCGCGGCAGGCCGATCAGCATGAGCGGCAGGAAGGACCAGCTGGCCAGCGCCCAGGCCACGGCCGCCACATAGATCAGCACGTGGATACGTGCTGCCAGCGTGGCCTTGGGGATCTCGGAAGTGGGGATATAATCCCGCTCATCCGCGTTGAAGTTCCCGGCGGCGTTGCGGAACAGGACCTTGAGCGAGTCCCATGCATCGAGAACGCCGACGAAGTGCAGGATGTTCTTGATGATGCCTGTGGGGTGCATGAAGGCGATTTCCGGGTCGCGGCCCACGATGATCGTGTTCGTGTGGTGGCGCGCATGGCTCCAGCGCCAGCTCACCGGGTTGCGCATCACCATGAAGCTGGCGATATGGTAGACGGCGTCGTTCATCCACTGGGTGCGGAAGGCAGTGCCATGACCGCATTCATGCCAGCGCGAATCGCAGGCCGAGCCATAGAGCACGCCATAGACGAAGAAGAATGGCACGCACCACCAGGTGCCCCAGAAATAGATGCCGCCTGCGGCACTGAGGATGAGCAGTCCGATCCAGATGACCGTGTCACGGATCGCCGGGCCATCTCGCCGCTGCATCAGCTCCTTCATGGTCTTGCGCGGAACTTCCGAATGATACCATTCGGCGGAGGCAAGGCCGGTCTCCATGGCATGGCGGGCGCTGGGCCCGGTCAGGCTGTAGTCACGCTTCTCCACGAGCGCTGCAGTGGTCATGTCACTTACTCCTTCTGCTCGGCACGGGCCCAAGGGAGGGGCCGGAACGTGCCGGACGGTTCGGGATAGTCATCCTCCGGTTGACGGGCGATGGCGCGAATGCGGCTCTCTGCCGCAGTCAATGCGGTGGGGCCATCGAGCACTGTGAAACGGCTCGCATAGTCGCGGGTTTCGCCGGCACCCAGCCAGATCATCTCGCCCCGCTTCCGTGCGGCGTTGTCACCCAGTACATGGTGCGTCGATGGCTCGATGGCGAAAGCATAGTTGCCGGCCTGGAAATACTGCCATTCATACGCACAGGGCAATTGGTGCTTCTGCGTCGTCATCATCAGTCCAAGCGAAAGACGGTCGTTGATGAGGGCGACCGGCACCTCGCCCGCGGCGTCCGCCGCCATCTCGTGCTGCCAGACCTGCTCCGAAAAGCCCTCGCGCGGCGCGGGGCAGCAGCGGTAGCCCGTGCCCTGGTTGCGGTAGTGTTCGCCGGCATGGGCGGCCCACACCACCTCCGTCACGGGCGCCACGTAGCGCGCGCCCTCCTCCACCAGCGGGTGGCCGAGGTTGACGTGATAGAAATACATGTGCGGAGTCTGGTGGAAGCCCAAGTTCTCCACGCGGTCCATCAGCCGGATCTCATCGCCCCCCACATCGGCCTCGATGCGGCGGGTGAGCCGCAGCGCCTCGCCGAAGACGCTGGCCTGCGTCACCGTGCCCTCGGCCCAGAGCGTGCAGTTGTTGCCGGACCAGCTTTCACCATAGCCGGAGAGGCGGGCCGGAATGCCGGTGAGGCGGCCATGCAGCACGTGGCTGATGGTCTTGCGGTGCGGATATCCGTAGTTCTCTGCACTCACCTCTTCCGGCCCCAGTGTGTGGTCGAGGCCGCAGGTGACGAGAAAGCCTGAGAAAGAGCGCGTCCAGCCGAGGCCGCGCTCGCCCTCCGCGTCATGGAGGGCCGGACTGCGGAAGCCCGCCGGGGAGTGCCAGCCGATGGCGCGGCCCTTGTGTTCCACTTCCGCAATGTCCATCGCGCGGTCCACGAGCACAGTGAAGCGCAGGCCGCTGCCGGTGCGGAACTCGAGCATCCGCAGACCGCGCTCCACGCCATCCGACAGTGTCATCAGGCGCGCACCCGCGAACTGCGAAAGTGCGCCTGCGCGTGCGGCAACGTCGCGGCGCGACAGATCATGCCCGTAGAGATGAACCACGGCTCGAAGCCTCCCCTCCCTTGCTCATGAGGCCGGCCGGGGCGGCGCTGCTGCCGCCCCGCCTGGCGGATCAGACGCCGTTCGCCACGAACTTCCCGTCGAGGAAGGCCTTGGCACGCGGAATGTCATCTTCCGAGAGGTGCTCGATAATGACCGCGATGTTCGGGTGCTTCTCGGACAGCCGCTTGAGGTAGAGATCGTAGTTGAGCGATCCCAGCCCCGGTGCCGGCAGCTCGATCTCACCCACGCCGCGGAAGGTGTGGGATTCGAGCGCGTCATCGTCACCGATGTCGGCATGCTTCTCCGACTTGTCGTCGCCCGAGCGCTTCACGTCTTTGGCATGGGCAATGCGGATGTGCTGGCTCAGCGTGTCGAAGACCTGGTTCAGCACCTGGTCCATGCGGTCGATGTTGTGGGTCTCGAAATAGTTGGTGGGATCCATGAGGAGCCCGAGGCCGGGATGGTCGACGCGGGCGAACATCTTCACC
>JADCDC010000482.1 GCA_020252385.1 Aestuariivirga sp. | reverse complement strand
TCTTTAGGAGTTGACGCTATCAAGTGACTAGTCAGACTGCACTTCCGTCTGCAAGGCAGCTCCTACTGGCCAGTTAGATGCAGTCGTCAGCTGTCGTTGACGCGGCGTTTCGCACCATTGGCAGTTGATGCCGCGATATCCGGTCTGCCACCCCGCGACAGAAGGTCGGCAATTTCGGAGGCCTCTCGAGTGAGGTTCAACACGTTCTCCACCAGAAATTCGAGCGCCTCGAGCTGATCCTCTTCGAGACGCAGGGTAATGGTGCTGCTGCCAATGTCTGCCGGAACGCGAGACCGGGTGATTTCTTTGGCGACAATGGACATGGCCTTCGCCGCACTGCGGGCACGCGCGGTCACGACTTTGAGCCCAAGATGAATGTCTGTGGTATCAACCATCACGCCTTCTCCGGATTGTTTCGTGCTGATAAAGATTCTCTCCGGTATAGCGGAGCTGCGTTATACCCGCACAGGTTCCCCTCGATTTGTGCTTAACGGCACCAAAATCCAAGTCCGGGCCGCGGAATAACTCAGCTATCCGGCAGTGATCCTGGTTGGCATGTATGATCGCGCATGGCTCAAGGCAAAACAGAACGCCCAAAGTCGCAAGGCCTCGTTACCCGTCCCTGATGGAGCGTTCGCCCGGTCCGATAGTCAGGCGGGCGCGGTCTGCTTCAATTTCGCCTCGAGCTGGACGATCTCATCCTTCAACTGGAGCTTCTTGTGCTTGATCGCGGCGATCTCCTGGTCGCTGCTCGAAGCGTGGGCGATGGCCTCTGCCAGCTGTGCTTCGCAGGCCTTGTGCTTGGTCTTCAGCGCTTCGAGGTGGGTTTGGGTCGACATGGTCCCTCCTGTTTCTGATGTCTGCGGGGATCAGACTGACAGCAAAGGGTGAACCGGAACTTGACATTCGTCAAACAGCCGAAGGTTACTTCAAGAGGATGTGATGCAGTCGCGCTGGATGTCCCTGCTGGAGTCTCTGACAAACATTGTGGTCGGTTACGGTATCGCCGTGTTGACGCAAGTCGCGGTTTTCCCGCTCTTCGGACTCCACGCCTCACTCGGAGAAAATCTGCTTCTTGGCTCTATCTTCACTTGCGTGTCGCTGATCAGGTCCTACACACTGCGGCGGGTGTTCAACGCTGTGAGGCTGAATGCATGAAGCCCGCATCGAGCGGGCTTCAGCGTGGAAGTCATGTCTCGGTTCAGCCTAGGCGGTAAACCCGACCTCGCAACTCATCCTTTTCCGAGTCAATCGCGAGACCGAGCTTCTTCTTCAGAGCGCCTGCGAAAAAGCCGCGTGTCGTGTGGCTGGCCCATTGAGTTGCTTCAACAATCTCTGCGATGGTCGCCCCCTCAGGTCGACGCAGCATTTCTATCACAAGCGCCTGCTTGGTGCCCTCGCGCGCCTTGCGTTCCTTCGGTTCGGCAGCAGCGGCTTCGGTTGATTTGGTGGGTTTGGACTTTTTGCTCTTCTTGGGCTTGCTGGTGGGAATTTCGATTCCAATCGCCTCAAGGCCTGCGTCGGTAACGATGAGCGTGAAGGCCTGACCTTCGTCGCTTTGGCGCCAGACCGGATCGTTCAGCTTGCGGTTGGCCCTGACCTCCCTGAGGAGGCCCTTCTCGACCAGCGCGTTGACGACCTTGTGGGCCGCGCCACCCTTCAGGCTTTTTGGGAGTGGCAAGGCGAGGCGGTCGGTGCGCTGCGAGGCGGCGCTGAGAATGACTCGCTGGGTGTCGGTGAGTTTGGTCATTGGTCTGCTCCTTGGGTACATGGGCCGGAGTCCTTTGCGGCTCCCACGACCCCAAGCCCCGCATGCTTGCGGGGCGGAGCGGGAAGGTGGCTTGGCCTATTCGGTGTGCTCGCCTTCCCGGAATGCAGAATCAGTCACGCGCTTTAGGAGGCTGGCATAGAATTCAAGGTCGCCGACGTGGCCCCAGGGCAAGGTATCGGGATTGGCGTTGAAGTGGTCCGCGCTGAGTGCCGTCAGGCGCGCCAGAGCAGTGTCGATCTCCGCCTTCTTCGCCAGGAAGGCGGCGAGGGCATCGCTGTTGTCTCTGGGCCTGCGCATGTCTGTGTCTGTCCTTCGCTTTTGGTGATCGGACATTTGCTCTATGTGGGCCCACTATCCAGTTGATTGTGAGCAATCGGATTGTTTTCTGGGGGCCCCCCGGGCATTGAAAAAGCTTCCAGCCGGGAAGAATTAAATGGGATTGTCCATCCGCGCCTACGCCGCCCATCGCGGCGTCAGCCACACCAGCGTGCGCAAGGCGATTGCATCTGGCAGGCTGATGCCAGAACCGGACGGGACAATTGATCCGGTGAAGGCCAACCACGCCTGGGTCAGGAACGCCGATCCTTCGAAAGCACGAGACACGAGCAAGCTGAAGCCGGTGCCGGAGGCTGCGGTGGGTGCGGTGAAGGACACGCTGTCGGAAGCGGGAGCCCCCGTTATCGGCGGGATGAGCTATCTCCACGCCAAGACGGCGGAGAAGGTGCTCACGATTCAGTTGCTGCGCGAGAAGCTCCGCCGCGAGAAGGGCGAGGTGGTCGAACGGGACTATGCCATCGAGCAGGGGTTCTCGTTTGCCCGCAGGCTTCGGGACCAGTGGCTTGGATGGCCAGCTCGCGTCTCCGCGCTGATGGCGGCGGATCTCGGCGTCGATGCACACAAGCTTGAGGCGCTGCTGACCGAGCAGGTGCGCGAACAGCTGCAGGCATCGGCGGCAGATGAGCTCCGTCTGCATGATCGGACCGGCTAGAGGCGCGATTATTTTCAACGTTGGAGTCGCCAATGTTGAATTTGGACCACAAGGTGGACGATGCCGAATGACTATTCCGGCAACGCCGCCTTCCTGCGTAGCCTCGCTGACGGACTGACGCCCGATCCGCTGATGACGGTGGCCGAGTGGGCGGACAATTACCGGATCCTCTCTGGCCGGGCGGCGGCCGAAGCGGGCAAATATCGGACCTCGCGCACGCCCTACATGCGGGAGATCATGGAGAACCTTTCGCCGTCGAGCCCGGTGGAACGGGTGGTGTTCATGAAGGCGGCGCAGACGGGCGCGACGGAGGCCGGAAACAACTTCATCGGCTTCGTGATCCACCAGGCGCCGGGTCCCATTTTGGCTGTGCAGCCGACGGTGGAGCTGGCGAAGCGCAATTCGCAGCAGCGCATCGACCCGCTGATCGACGACAGCGAGGCGCTGCGGAAGATCGTGGCGCCTGCCCGAAGCCGTGATAGCGGCAACACGGTGCTGGCGAAGCGGTTTCCGGGCGGACAGCTGGTGCTGACGGGCGCCAACAGCGCAACGGGGCTGCGCTCCATGCCGGCCCGTTACGTATTTCTGGACGAGGTAGATGCCTATCCAGGCGACGTCGACGGCGAAGGCGATCCGATTGCCCTAGCCGAGGCTCGCACGGCAACGTTCGGGCACCGCAAGAAGCTGTTCCTGGTGTCGACGCCCACGATCAAGGGGCTATCGCGCATCGAACGGGAGTATGAAGCCTCCGACCAGCGCCGCTACTTCGTGCCATGTCCGCACTGCGGGGCGATGCAATGGCTGCAGTTCGAGCGTCTGCGCTGGGAAAAGGGAAGACCTGAGACCGCGCACTACCTCTGCGAGGCCTGTGATGCGCAGATCTCCGAGTCGTCCAAGACCGAGATGCTGGCGAAGGGGGAATGGCGCGCCACGGCCGATGGAAATGACCCGCGCACCCGCGGTTATCATCTTTCCGCGCTCTATTCGCCGGTCGGATGGACGAGCTGGGCGGGCATTGCGCGGAGCTGGGAGGATGCCCAGCATAACGATGCGGCGCTGAAGACCGCGAAGAACGTGTTGTTGGGTGAGACCTGGATGGAATCCGGCGAGGCGCCCGACTGGCAGCGGCTTTACGACCGCAGGGAGCGCTGGACGCCGGGAATCGTTCCGGAGAAGGCTCTGTTTCTCACGGCCGGCGCCGACATCCAGAAGGACCGCATCGAGATCGACGTCTGGGGCTGGGGGCGGGGGCTCGAGAGCTGGCTCGTCGACCACATTGTCATCGAGGGAGGTCCCGATCGTCCCGCAGCCTGGGCGGAACTGACCGCTTTGTGCGCGAAGACTTGGCGCCATGCGTTGGGAACACCGATGCAGATCGTGCGCATGGGCGTCGATACCGGCTACGAAGCCCCGGCTGTCTATGCCTGGGCACGCGGACAAGGCTTCGATCAGGTGGCACCCCTGAAGGGTGTGGATGGCTTCAACCGCCTCAGCCCTGTTTCGGGCCCCACCTATGTCGACATGACCGCCGGCGGCAAGCGCATCCGGCGCGGCGTGAGGCTCTGGACGGTGGCCGTGTCGACCTTCAAGTCCGAGACCTATCGCTTCCTCCGGCTCGAGAGGCCAACCGACGAGGAACTTGCCGCCGGCATGACGCACCCGCCGGGCACCATTCATCTTCCGGCCTGGGCGGAGAGCGAATGGTGCAAGCAATTCGTCGCCGAGCAACTGGTGACGGTGAAGACCAGGCGTGGCTTCCAGCGGCTCGAATGGCAGAAGCTTCGCGAACGCAACGAGGCGCTCGACTGCCGCAGTTATGCCCGGGCCGCTGCATGGATTGCTGGCATCGATCGCTGGAGCGAGGACCGCTGGGAGGCGCTGGAGACGGAATTGCGGGATGGCGTAGGAGCACCGAGGCCGAGGGCTGGCTCGGTGTCTTCAAAACAGAACACGCGCCCCGTTTCCGGAGCGCGTGATGGCAACTGGATCGGCCGCAGGCGCGGCTGGATCAGTTAAGTGTTCAGCTCAGGCCTTGCGCTTGAGAGCGTAGACGTAAGCCTTGGAGATGCCGAGCTCCTTTGCAATGGTCTCGGCAGGCTTCTTCGCTCTCGAACCGGCGATCACCGCCCTGCGCAGCTTCGCGACATCGGCCGCACCGCGGCGGGTCACCTTGCGGGCCGGCCTTTTTGCGGCAACCTTCTTCGCAACAGACTTCCTGGCAGGCTTCACGGACTTGACGGCAATTGCCTTCTTTGTCTTCTTCGATTTGGTGGGCGTCCTCGCCACGACCTTCGTCTTTGCCTTCCTTGCCATGAGCTCAGATCGCCCTCAGCTGATCGGCGGACTGCTTGCCGCTCTTTCGGTCGGTGGTCAGCTCATAGGAAACCGCCTGGTTCTCGGTGAGCGAACGGAGGCCGGCACGCTCCACGGCGCTGATGTGCACGAAGACATCCTTGCTGCCATCATCGGGTCCAATGAATCCAAAACCCTTCTGATCGTTGAACCACTTCACTTTGCCTGTAGCCAAAACAGTATCTCTCTTCTTGTCTGAGTATAGTTGGTGCCGTGTAAGCCGGCATCGGCATCAAGACAGGCAGAGCTATACAAAGTCAAACATTAAGTAGAATCCCAAGTTGCATGTGCCGTCATGATGGTTCGGGGAGAACAAGTATAATGCCATGGTCAGTTCCCGAACTGGATGCGCTCAAGAAAGCTTATGCCAGCGGCACCTTGCGTGTATCCTTCGAGGGCCGCAGCGTCGAGTATGGCTCTGCAGTTGATCTCCTCAGCCGCATCCGGACGATCGAAGCCGAGATGCAGACCCATTCTGGCAAAAGGCCGCCGCGTCGCAGCCTGGCGTCCTTTGCCCGGGGATAATCACTGATGAACTGGCTGGATCGCGTCATCGGCGCCGTTGCACCGGCGGCCGGGCTGAAGCGCGTCCGGCAGCGGCAGGCGCTTCGCCTGATGCAGCGTGTCTACGAGGGCGCAAGGTCTGGACGGCGCACGGACGGCTGGATCACCGCCGGGTCTGGCGCAAATGCCGAGATCGGCCCCGCCAGTTCGCGTCTCAGGGAACGCTCGCGCGATCTTGTCCGCAACAACCCTTACGCCGCCAAGGCGGTGAACGCACTGGTGAGCAACCTGGTTGGCACCGGGATCGTGCCACGGGCAAGATCGAGGAGGCTGGCCGCCGCAAAGCAGGCCGATCAGCTCTGGCTGCAGTTCGTGGCAGCATGTGATGCGGACGGTCTGACCGATTTTGGAGGACTGCAGGCGCTCATCGTGCGCAGCCTTGTCGAGAGCGGCGA
>JADCDC010000481.1 GCA_020252385.1 Aestuariivirga sp. | reverse complement strand
TGACGCCGCGCCGCGTCTTCCCGGAAGAGAAGGTGGCGGAACTGAACTCCATGCTCTCAGCAGTGGTGAAGTCAGGCACCGGCCGCCGCCCCGACTTGGGCTTCGCGCCGCAGGCCGGCAAGACCGGCACCAACCAGGGCTACCGCGATGCCTGGTACATCGGCTACACCGGCCACTTCGTGACCGGCGTCTGGTACGGCAATGACGACTTCACCCCGATGAAGGAAGTGACGGGCGGCATGTTGCCCGCCCCCACCTGGAAGCGCATCATGATCGAGGCGGAGCGCGGCCTCACGCCCATCGGGCTCGCTGGCGTGCCCTACGACGAGACCTATGCGGCGGCGGCGGCGGACCTTCCCGCCGCGGCACCGGTGCCAAATGACGAGACCGACCAGTCGGGTGCGACAGCCACGGCTGCAGCCCGGGACGAGGACGTGAACACCGTGCTGAACGGCATGTTCGACCTGTTCGAGGCGGCACCCGCCGCCTCCGCCGCGGCCGTGGCGGCTGCCAAGGCCAAGAACGCCGCCACCCGCAAGAAGCGGACCAGCCAGGAGGCGCTGGTCCTGCCCAGACCCAATGTCCAGGAGGAGGGTCGCCCGAGGAAGCGCCGCATCCTCGAGCAGATCTTCGGCGGTGGCGGCGACGACGAGCCGAAGCCGAAGCGAAAGAAGAAGAAGACCTTGTTCGAACGAATATTCTGAAACCGGCATGCGTCGCTTCATCTGGGCAACTTCCTATGTGGCGGGTGGCATCGCCGCCGGCTGCCTCAGCGCCTATGTCGCCATCAAGTCGACGGGCGTGGAGGCGCTGGAGGCGGGAACGCCCTGGCTCAGCCGCGCGGTGGCGCTGGCGGAGCCCCAGCACTTCTATGTGCGCGCCAACTACCTGCTCGAGGGCCGGCTTCCCCCTGCCCCCGGCCAGCTGACGGAGGCGACCGCCGAGACCGACAGCGATGGGCGGCCGCTCACCGGCTCCTGCGTCTACCGCATCGTGTCGACGGGGCCCCTTCCCGCCTGGTGGAGCATCAGCGTGATCGGCGGCCCGAGCGCCACGGCACCGCTGCAGTCGACCGCCGGCAGTGACACCACCGTGCGCCTGCCGAACGGCAGTGCTGAGATCATGGTCTATCCTTCGCCGCGGCCCGGCAACTGGCTGAAGTCGCCCACCAGGCGGCGCTTCACCATCCTCTACTCGGCACTCGAGCGTAACCTGGCGGACAAGCCACCGGCCTTCGCCATCAGGCGCGAGGTGTGCCTGTGATGCGCCACCTGTTCTGGGCCGCCGTCGCCCTTCTCGCCGCCGTCGCGGCGCATGCCGTCTTCGCGCTCTATGTTCCGGGCTGGTGGTTCTCGCGCTCGGTCGAGGCGATGGCGGCGGCGCATGGCAGGAACAGCTTCTTCATCCTCTCGCCCGACGAGCAGGCGAGGCTGTTTCCGGGTCTTCCGCGCTACGGCGTCACCGGCATCTGCATCTTCGACGTGTCGAAGGGCGACGTCACCTTCTCGGCCAACCTGCCGGATGGCTTCTGGGTCACCACCATCTACACCGACAAGGCGGAGGCGATCTATTCGGTCAACAACAGCCAGTCAGGCGCCAACACCTTCAGCGTCAGCCTGTCGCGCGCGCCGAGCCTCATCGAGCAGATCATCCAGGCGACCGACAAGGAGCGGCCGGAGATCGACAGCGGCTGGACGGTCGACTCGCCCGAGTCCCGCGGCCTTGCGGTGATCTGGTATCCGACACCTGAGAACGGGCTGAGGCCGATCGCGGCGGAAGCCGTCGCGCGCTCGAGCTGCGCCGGCACCGCCCCTGCCACAGGGACTGAAGGCTAGCGCCGCTGCCGCCGCCCGCCGCTGCCGGGCTCCGGCATCGCGTCGGGTTCTTCGGCGAGCCGCTCGATCCTGACGCCGGTGAAGAACAGAACCTCCGCCGCGCAGGGCCCGCCCTCCGGGCATGCGGGTCGCACCCGGTCTTGCGGGAATTCGATGACTGTCGCGCTCGGACGGGCTGTCATGGCAATCGCTCTCGGCCTGCGGGAAATTGTCTCCCTGCGCGGCACTAAAGCCCGGTCATGGTTAACAGATGCCTAACGCTGGGCCGCCAGCCCCGCCGTGCCGGCGCGGTCCTCGACCTCCACGATCCAGATGTCGGGGTCGGAGCGAAGCCGCCTCTCGAGGATGGCCATCGCCTCCGGGGTTCCGGCGGGTGGGGCCACCTCCACCTCCCAGATGCGTTCGCCGGTCTCGTCATGGGAGGCGCCGGGAGGGGGCGCGAAGAGATGGCACGTGCCATCGAGATGGTTGACGATGACATAGACCGCACCCGCCTCCTCGGCACCCTTGCGCAGCACCGCGCCATAGATGTTCTCGACCATGCAGCGCCTGAGGAAGGCGCTGACCCAGATCGCGGATTTGAGGCGCAAGGGGGTTACTGCGTGGCCAGGTCGGACTGGCCGCTCATCTTGGCGAGTTCGGCCAGCAGCGCATCACTGATCTCGCCCGTCTGGGGCAGGTTGCGGTCACGCTCGAAGGCCATGATCGCATCACGCGTCTGGCTGGTCATCTCGCCGTTGATCTGGCCGGGGCTGTAGGCGAGTTCGGCAAGGCCGGTCTGCACGCGCCGCACTTCGGCGCGGCGCTCGGCATCGGGGGACACCGCGATGGTGCCGGTGAACAGCGAGGCCTCCGCCACCTCCCTCGTGAAGCGGATGTGCTCGGCCAGGTCGGTGCTCGGCTTGCCATCCGGTTCGAGGCCCTGGGCCTGCTGGTAGGCCATGATGGCCTGGCGCGTCTTGCGCCCGATCACCCCATCGACGATGCCCTTGTAATAGCCGGCGGCGGCGAGTTCGCGCTGCACCGCCTCGACCACGGGATCATAGCGGAGCTGGATGGTGCGGGCGCCGCCATCGGTCGAATCGACCTTCATCTGGGCTGACCCCTCGGCATCGGCGGCGGCAAGGCCCAAATCGGCCGGGCGGCCGCCGCCCGGCTGGCCGAACAGCGCATTGGCCGCGATCGCCGCCGACATCAGCCCGGTCAGGCTCCATGCCGCAATCGGCAGCATCCGCCGCTTCAGGCCCCCGTTCCGCTCCCTCTCACGCATCAGCCGACCCGAACCACCAAATTGCCGGAAGCACGCCCGCAAGCAGGGGCGTTCCCATCCCGTTTCAAACTTGCACCGATTGAGGTTAACGGCGTCTTTCCAAGTTGGCTGTGATCCACCGTCCTGACGCCTTCGAGCGGGGGAACACCCCGGCCAAGCCGATGTTAACACAAAATAATCCAGTTCCGTTCAGAGCCGTTCAACCGCCCCCCTGCTAGAGCGGGGAGACGGGCTTT
>JADCDC010000480.1 GCA_020252385.1 Aestuariivirga sp. | reverse complement strand
CTGCACCGACCATCCGGTGATCCGTGGCCCCTCTTCCGCCGGCTCCTCGTCGGACGGGGCGGAAGCGGGCGCTTCCGCGACCTCGGCCGTTTGCGCAGGTTCTTCGGCTGGCGGATCCTCGGGCACTTCCTCGATCGCGAGGATTCTCTCCTCTGCAGGTGCTGCCGCCGGTGCGGGTGCGGGCTCAGGCGCCGCAACGGCCGCCACGCGCTCCACCTGCGGCACGCGATCGGTGAAGAGCTTGGTGGAGGTGACTTCGGCAGCGGTTTCGCTGCCCTCCAGATGGGCGGAAGGGGCCGTGGCCGTGGGAAGCGTCGGCGAGGCCGGCGTCACCGTGGCGGTCTGCATCGTGTCTGCCGCGGCGGAGGCTGTGGCCTGCGGCTCACCGTCCATGACGGCCAGTCGCTTCACGGCGGGCTCATAGCCGGGGTTTGCGGCGAGGGCCTTGTTCAGCGCCTCGCGGGCATCCGCCGGGCGGTTGAGCTTCTCGTAGGTCATCGACTGGGCCACGTAGACGCGGGCCGGGTCGGGATAGTCGAAGCGCAGCGCCTTGTCGAAATCGGCGAGCGCGAAGAGGTATTGGCCGCCATCGCGCAGCAGCGTGCCGCGGCTGAAATAGGCGTGGCTGAACTGCCCATCGAGGAACAGCGCCGAGGTGAAGTCCTCCATGGCGAGCGCCGAGCGCTGCAGGCGCTGGTAGGAGAGGCCGCGATTGTAGAGAGCCAGCGCGCGGAGCTTCCCGGACATGGCATCGATGCGCAGCGCCGCCGTGTAGTCGTCGATGGCGAATTCATGCTCGTTCAGGCGCTGATAGGCGAGACCCCGGTTGAGGAGCGCATTGGCGAGGACCTCGGGCTCCAGGGCGCGCGATTCGATGGCCTTGCCATAGGCGGTCACGGCGAAGGTCGCATCGCCCGCCTGGAGCGCCCGGTAGGCCTCGGAGACGAGCTCGTTTTCGGCAGTGGCGGCTGCCGCCCCGGATGCCGCTGCGCTTGCAGCAAGAAACACGGAACAGACAGACGCGAGGAGAACATGGCGAAGGCTCATGCGAAGAATATTGGTGGCTTAGGGTTAAGAACGTCTTTCCGGAGAAGCCCCGAACGGTTTACAGCCGGTAAACGGAGACCCCGGGGCTGTGTCGTTTTCGGACGGAAAGGGGTCCTGCTGGCGAGTTGACGAATGACGCCCATGCTGCCAAAACTACCCCTGTGTGGTGCCCGCGAGCCAGACGGACTGCGGGCCTAACAGGGAACACGGTGAGGACGACCCAATCGGGGCCAAATCCGTGACTGCCCCCGCAACTGTGAGCGGAGAGGGCTTAGGCAATCATGGCCACTGGGCAACCGGGAAGGCCGCCTGAGCCCGGCGACCCGCAAGTCAGGAGACCTGCCACGCAACTGGAACCAACTGGTCACCACGGAGGGTGTTCATGACCGCTCGTCTCGCTTCCGCTTCTACCTCTCTCGCCTCCAGGCGCATGGCCGCCGGCCTTGCCTTGCTCTTCATCGGGCTGACGCTCACCTTCGCGGTGGGGCTGTCCAACATGGCGGTGGCGCACAACGCCGCGCATGATACGCGCCACGCCATCGGCTTCCCCTGCCACTAAGCAGCAGGCCGAACATATGACAGGGCGAGTTATCCTCGCCGTGCTCCTTGCGGGGATCACGGCAGGATTGATCATGGGCGCCATCCAGCATCTGCGGCTGACGCCCTTCATCATGGAAGCGGAGCTGTTCGAAGCGGCGGCGGGTGCCGCCGGGCATTCGCATGAGCACGCTGCACCCGAGGCCGGCGAGGCCGCGGCGGGCCACAGCCATGCCGACGGTCACGACCACGACCACGGCGAGGGCTGGAGCCCGGCGGACGGCTGGCAGCGCACGCTTGCCACCACCCTGACCGCCGTGATGACGGGCGCCGGCTTCGCGGCCGTGCTGGCCGCGGTGTCGCTGATTTCTGGCCTCCCCATCACGCGGCAGAACGGCATGATATGGGGCTTCTGCGGCTTCCTCGCCGTGACCCTCGCCCCCGCCGTGGGCATGCCGCCGGAACTCCCGGGCATGCCGGCAGGCGATCTCGTGGCGCGGCAGATCTGGTGGGTGGGCACGATCGCGGCGACGGCGGCCGGCATCTACCTCATCGCGACCCGGGCCGAGGCCTGGGCGCTGGCACTCGCCATCCTGCTGATCGGACTGCCACACCTCATCGGCGCGCCGGCCCCGGTCCATGGCGAGAGCGCGGTGCCGCCAGGCCTCGCCGCCTCCTTCGCCGCCAACGCCATCGCCGCCAATGCCGTGTTCTGGCTGCTGATCGGCCAGTTCCTGGGCCTCGCTCTGAACCGCACCGCAAGGGACCTCTACGCCACATGAGCACCGAGAAGATTCCCGCCACCGTGATCACAGGCTTCCTCGGTGCCGGAAAGACCACCCTGATCCGCAACCTGCTCGAGACTGCGAATGGCCGGCGCATCGCGCTCGTCATCAACGAGTTCGGCGACGTCGGTGTTGATGGCGAGATCCTGAAGGGTTGCGGCATCGAGACCTGCCGCGAGGAGGATGTGATCGAGCTTGCCAACGGCTGCATCTGCTGCACCGTGGCGGATGACTTCGTGCCCACCATGAAGAAGCTGCTCGACCGCCCCGATCCGCCGCAGCACATCGTGATCGAGACCTCGGGGCTTGCCCTTCCGCAACCGCTTGTCCGCGCCTTCAACTGGCCGGAGATCAAGTCGCGCGTGACGGTCGACGGCGTGGTCACGGTGGTCGATGCCAAGGCGCTGGCGGAAGGCCGGTTCGCGGACGACGAGGCGGCGGTGCAGGCGCAGCGGGAGGCCGATCCCAATCTCGAGCACGAGAACCCGATCGAAGAACTCTTCGAGGATCAGCTCAACTGCGCCGACATGGTGATCGTCAACAAGACCGACCTCCTCGAGGGCGACCAGCATGCCGAGGTCACGGCGGAGCTGAAGGGAAAGGTGCGCAGCGGCACCCGCCTCGTCGCCACCCGCCACGGCAAGCTCGATGCCGCAGCACTGCTGGGGCTCGGCGCCTCCGCCGAGGACGACATGGCGAACCGCCTCTCGCACCATGAGATGGAAGGCGAGGAGCAGCACGACCATGACGACTTCATCACCTTCATCGTCGATCTCGGCCAGGGCCACGACAAGGACGCGCTGCTGGCGCGGATCGAAAGCGCCATCGCGACCCATGACATCCTGCGCATCAAGGGCTTCGTGGATGTGAAGGGCTCGCCCGCGCGGCTTCTCGTCCAGGCCGTGGGCCCCCGGCTCAACAGCTATTTCGACCGCCCGTGGAAGGCGGCCGAACCGCGCGCGACGCAGCTGGTGGTGATCGGCGAGAAGCACATGGACCGGGACGCGATCGCCGCCCTGCTCAGAGGCTGATGCACCTCCTCGCCACGACATCGGGCGTTATCGACGGCGCGGCCGAGGCGGTCGATCTCGGCCAGTCCCCGGCGGATCTCGTGGTGCTGTCGGCGGCAGACAGCGAACTCGCGGCACTCGCCCGCGCGCATGACCATGCGCCCTGCCCGATGCGGCTTGCCAACCTGATGGCCCTGCAGCACCCGCTTTCGGTCGATCTCTACATCGAGAAGACGCTGCGGCATGCGCGCCTCATCGTGCTCCGCATCCTGGGTGGCGCGTCCTACTGGTCCTATGGTCTCGATGAGGTTGAGGCGCTGGCGCGCCAGCACGGCATCCTGCTCTGCGTGCTGCCGGGCGAT
>JADCDC010000048.1 GCA_020252385.1 Aestuariivirga sp. | reverse complement strand
TCACGACAAGCTCACCATGAGTCGCAGGATTCTCAAGGAAGCCTTTGATATCGATGTTGAAAGAGATCTGAAATCCATCGCCTACTGCGGCGACTCGCCCAATGACGCGCCGATGTATGCGGTGTTCCCGCTGGGGATCGGCGTTGCCAATGTCCGGCCCTATGCGAAGCTCATGGCGCATCTTCCGGCCTATGTGACGGCGGGCGAGGGGGGCCATGGCTTCGCCGAATTCGCGAAGGCCGTGCTCGCCGCCCGGAACGCCGATGCGTGACACGGCCGCCGGCCTGCTGATCGGGGCCCTTGGCGGCCTCGTCTTCTGGCTGATCGGCATCCCGGCACCCTGGCTCGCCGGCAGCATGATCGCGGCGGTCGTTGCCATCTTCTCCCGTATCAAGGTCGGCATGCCCGACTGGCTGCGCGCCATGGCCTTCATCTTCCTCGGCATCCAGACGGGCACCGCGGTGACCTGGGAGACCGTGGACAGGGCGGCGCACTGGCCCCTGTCGATTGCCTTCCTGGCGCTCACCGTGGTGGCCGTCACCTGGGCCTCCACCGCCTATTACGTGAAGCGCAGCGGCTGGGACGGGCCGACGGCGCTGTTCGCCAGCCTGCCCGGCGCGCTGTCGCTCGTCCTCCTGCTCGCCAGCACGAGTTCGGCTGACATGCGCCGCGTCACCATCTCGCAATGCATCAGGCTGTTCTTCCTGGTGGCGGCGCTGCCGAGCCTGATCTCCTGGATCTCGCCGGGCCACGCCAATCACCCGGGCCCCGCCGAAATCGGCAGCCTTGCTGACATCGCACTCCTGATCGCCGTCTCAACAGCTGCGGGTTACGCACTGGAATGGTTGAAGATTCCGGCTGGCCTCATGCTGGGGCCCATGCTTGCCGCGGCAGCGCTCGAACTCTCGGGCGTGATCTCGGGGACGGCGCCTGCCAGCATCCTGATCCCGGCCAATGTGGTGCTGGGCGTGATGATCGGTGCCCGCTTTTCGCACTTCACCTTCGGCGAATTCCGCACCGCGCTGCGCGAAGGCTTCTCGGGCTTCCTGATCGCGCTTGCCATCGCCATGGCGGGGGCGGCAATCGCCTCGGCCGTCTCGGACCTGCCGCTGGCGTTGACGCTGCTTGCCTTCGCGCCGGGCGGCCTCGACGCCATGACCATCATGGCCTTCTCGCTGAACCTCGACCCCGCCTATGTCGGTGCCCACCAGATGGCGCGCTACTTGGGCCTGGCCCTTCTCATGCCGCTGGTCACCGCCTATGTGCTCAGGCGCATGGGCTCTCACGCGAATGTCACTTCGCCATCGATGCCTTCGAAGCTAGAGGACCGGTGATGGACCAGCTGGCCATCCTCCTGACCTACAAGGGCCTCGTGGTGCTGGGCGTGCTTGTCTTCCTGCTCGGGGCGGAGAGGCTTCTGCCGGTCGCCAGGGCCGTGGGCGGGCTGAGGCGCGTTGCCCGCAACCTGTCGCTGGCGGGCCTCAATGCCGTGTTCTCCTGGGCGGTCGTCGTGCCGGTCTCCGCACTTGCCGCCTCCTACGCGCTGGACTGGCGGCCCCTGTGGTGGAGCGGCTGGCAGGGCCTTCTCCTCGATCTCCTGATCCTCGATTGCTGGATCTACTGGTGGCACCGCGCCAACCATGAATGGCCCGTCCTCTGGCGCTTCCACGAAGTTCATCATCTGGATGAGTTCTTGGACGCAAGTTCCGCTCTTCGCTTCCATTTCGGCGAGGTGCTGCTGTCCTCCCTGGTGCGCGCCGGGGTGATCCTGCTGCTCGGCGTGCCGCTCCTCAGTGTCGTGGTGTTCGAGACGCTGCTTGCGCTCTCGGCCATGTTCCACCACTCGAACCTGAGGCTGCCGCCGCGGCTGGAGCGCGCACTGTCCTTCCTGATCGTCACCCCGTCGATCCACTGGGTTCACCACCACGCCCTGAGGCGGGACACGGATTCGAACTATTCGGCGCTGCTCTCCGTTTGGGACCGGCTGTTCCGCAGCCGCAGCGCCACGGTCCGCACCCCGGACATGCCGATCGGCACCGAGGGCCGGCACGAGCGTCCGATCGGCGGGTTGCTGGTCCGGCCCTTCGAGGGACCCTGACTGGCATAAGGCGTGCAAGGCTTGCCGTCAGCGAGGCATGGCGTGCCGCGGCCTGTCCCAAGGCGGCACAACACGGGGCATTTTGGGAGCGCTTGGGTCTTGGCGAGAGCCGCAACGACACCAGACCGGGACGGATTGACGGGCGCCCTGCGTGAGGCAAGGCAGGCCGAGGCCGCGCATTTCGAGGCAGCGCTCGAGCTCCGCGATTCGAAATCGCTGCGCCTGCAACTCCTCAAGGACGAGCTCCTGCCGGTGGTCGACGCCTCGCCCGAGGCGCGCGAGCTGTTCGACCTGGCGCTGGTGCCGGGCGAGCCGCCCAAGCTGTGGATCGACCTCATCTCCTTCGTGGTGATGGAGCCGGACCCGCGCAGCTACCGCTTCCTGCAGCACCGCCAGGACCGGCGCGAGATCCTGTTCGAATCGGCCGACCGGGAGCTGATGGCCGCCGCCGTCCGCCGCCACATGGCGCATCTCATGGTGGCGCGCGAACGCCAATCCGCCGCCGCCGCACCCGCCCCCCTTCCGCCCGCGGGCTACACCTCCGCCTCGCTCATTCTCGCCTGGGTTTCAGGCTTCGCCTTCGGCGCCCTGGCGCTGCTCGGACTGGCGATTTTTCTTGGCTTCCTAAAGCCTTGAAATATATAGTCGAATTTCAGCTGTCCCGCGTTACAAACTGAAACATCATTTGATTTCCACGGAATCGGCTGCCCTGTTACTGAAAATTATGAAGAGCTGCGTAAGCCGGGGGGCTTGAGTGGGATCTTCCAGCAAAGATTTCGGTTGCAGGGTTTGGAACTTATGCAGAGTGCTTTGAAGCGGGATCATGACACCGCCGGGCCTGTTTCGCCCACCGCGACGAGCAATCGTAGCCTTCCGCATGATCTGGCCGGTTTCAACTCCCTCGCCGAAGGCCTGGACTATGCCGCCAGGGGCGTCACCGGCTTCAATTTCTATTCCGCCCGCGGCCAGCTCCAGTCGGTCCTCAGCTATGCCGAACTCCGCCGCCAGGCCGTCTCGACGGCCCGCAAGCTCCTCTCGCTCGGCCTGAAGCGGGGCGACCGCGTGGCCGTCGTGGCCGAGACGGGGCCGGAGTTCATGGCTGTGTTCTTCGGCTGCCAGTATGCGGGCCTCGTTCCCTGCCCGGTGCCCTACAGCATGTATATCGGCGGCAAGGAGTCCTATGTCGAGCGCGTCGCCGGCATGCTCTCGGCGGCCCGCGCCGGCACGGTGATCGCGGGTGACGACCTCCTCTCCCACATTGCGGAAGCGGCGGCGCGTGCTGGCGTCTTCCGCGTGCTGAGCCACGCGGCCCTTGCCGCGCTTCCCGAAGCCGCCGCCAAGCTCGAGCCCTTCGGTGCTGAGGAAGAGGCCTACATCCAGTATTCCTCGGGCTCGACCTCGAGCCCCAAGGGCGTTCTGATCTCGCAGAAGGCCATCATCGCCAATGCCCGCGGCATCCTGCGCGAGGGACTGCGCCTCACCCCGGAGGACCGCGCCTTCTCCTGGCTGCCGCTCTACCATGACAT
>JADCDC010000479.1 GCA_020252385.1 Aestuariivirga sp. | reverse complement strand
GCCTTGCCCGCAGAAATGTGCGGCAAATTGTGACAACACTCTGGCAGCGCCGCGGAGGTTTCCGATTAAATATATGTAATAACTTGTGAAAGTTAAATCGACGTCAGGTAGGAAAACAAGGCCGCGCCGTCAAGGGGCGCTATCCCGCCTGCCTCAGCGGATGGCCGGGAACACCATCTCGGGCCGGTAGCTCCCGAAGCTCGAGAGCACTTGCGCATTGCACTCGCCTTGCCAGCGGCTGCCCTGCACAACGCCCGACACGCAGCGAAAGCGGGCGCGGTAGGCATCCGTCACCGGGTTCTCCTCGATCGCCACGGCGGCGAGCGCCACCACGCGCCCGCCCTGCCTCTCGACCAGACGTATCGCGCCGTCCATGGTGCCGCCGGTCTCCACCCATTGATCCGCCAAAAGCACCTTCGTCCCGGGGGCAAAGGCGGGGGTGCGCATCTCCATGTCCTGCGTGCGCCCGGAATAGTTGGAGAAGCTCACCTTGTCCGTATCGACGCACAGCTTGCCCGCCTTGCGGATCGGCAGGAAACCGACGCCGAGCCTTGTCGCCAGCGCCGCGCCGAGCACGAAGCCCATGGCATCGAGGCCGCCCACCACGTCGCACTTCACGCCATCGAGATCCGTTACCAGATCGTCGAGCAGGTCGTGAAAGGCCTCGCCATTGATGTAGATCGAGGTTGGGTCCAGCCAGGCGAACTTTGGGCCCTTGGTGTTGGGCGCCATCAGGTTCAGATACCAGCGATCGTCGCGGGGTCCCTTGTTGCGGCTCATGATCTGGCTCCATGTTCGCGGGTGAGCTTGAGGAGACGGGCAAGCTTTGCTGCCTCGATGTTGTAGAAGTCGCCTTGCCTGTTGATGCCGGTCGCCACCATGAAGCCATCGACATCGTTCATGTAGAGATGCGCATTCTCCGGCGTGATGCCGGAGGCCAGCGTCATCGCATGGTCTCCCATGCCGCGCCGGAACGTCCTGGTCTTCTCGAGGTCGGCCGCCTCGCCGGTCGCGACGCCTGAGGTGCAGACGGCGTCCATGTATCGCGTGGCGAGGCGCGCAGCGTATTCATGGAAATCCGGCGAAACCTCGCGCTGCTTCTTGAAGCATGTGCCGCCCGTATAAAGCCCGGTCCAGCCGGAATGCGCATAGGCTGCAGCGATTTCATGCGCCTCCGCCTGATCGTCCTCCTGGCGCCGCTCGTCGATCCGCGCATCGTCCGCCCAGTAGCCGTCGACGGCGACGCCCTCGCGCTTGAGCTTGCCGAGCGTCGGAAAGGCAAGCTTTCCCGTGACCGCCAGGAAGTTCACGCCGAGCCAGAGCGACGGGAAGGTCTGGCGCACATGAGCGATGATCGGGAGGAAGCGGTCGACACCGAAGTCATGATTGATGAGGAAGCAGCCCGGTGCGCCCTCGCCCACCAGGACGCGCACGTTTCGCTCCGCCTGCGCATTATCCAGCACGTGGATCACGGGCAGCACCACGGGGCCAACGCATTTGAAGAGCTTGCGGAAGTCGTGCCGGTTCATGGCCGCAGCAATAGCGTCTTGCGCCGATATGGGAAATTTATAATGATGATGGCCGCATAAGGACTGCCAATGCGGGCGATCAACCTTCCGACCGACCTCCTGCGCGCCTTCGTCAGCGTGATCGATCTCGGCGGCTATACCCGGGCGGCCACCGCGCTGGGCCGCACGCAGCCGGCAATCTCCCTCCAGATGAAGCGGCTCGAGGAGTTGCTGGACGCCCGGCTTCTCACACATGAGGGACGGGAGCTGAAGCTGACGGAAGAGGGCGAGGCGCTCGCCATCTACGCCCGGCAGCTCCTCAGGCTCAACGACGAGGCGGTGGCGAAGCTCAAGGGCCGGGCCGCGCGGGGTCAGCTCCGGGTGGGCCTTCCGACCGACTTCTCCGTCGCCTTCCTGCAGGAGGCGATCTCGGACTTCGCCGGCGCGCACGCCAGGGTCACCATGTCCATCACCTGCGATCTTTCCCGCAAGGTGTTGGACCTGCTGCATGCCGATGAACTCGACATCGCCATTGCGCTGCTGGCGCGGGACAAGAACCCCTATCTGGTCCGGAGCTGGGAGGAGCGTCCCATCTGGGCGGTGGGGCGGGAGGTCAGCCTCGGGCGGCAGGCGCCCGTGCCGCTCGTCACCCACCCGGAAGGTTGCGAATACCGGCGCCGGATGACCGCAGCCTTGACCGCCGGGGGCCGGGACTGGCGCATCGCCTACACCACGCCGGAGATCGGCGGCCTGCAGCGGGCCGTCAGCGCCGGGCTCGGCGTTTCGGCGCTGACCCGCAAGACGCTCGTTCCGGACATGCGCGTGCTCGCCGCGCGGGAGGGGTTTCCCGCCATGGAACCGATCCGGATCGGGCTGTTCTACAAGCATCCGAGGCTGTCTGGCGCCGGCCTGATGCTGGTCGATTCCCTGATCGGGCGCATGGACCAGGCGGCAGAGCCTGCCCCGGCCAAGGCAGCGGCTGCCCGATAAGCTGGCGTCATGCCAGCATTAGAAGCACAAATTTCCCGCATGGGCTCAGCAAGGCTAGTTATTGATCAGACCCGCTGGACTTCGGCGACAAGACATGATGGCATGCGCGGTCAAGGGTAATGGGAACAACCGCCGGCAACCCCTCCGGCTCAGGGAGACACACATGACCACGATCAGGAAACCGACCCGCCGCGACGTGCTGAAATATGGCGCGGCAGCGGCCGCCACGACCGCCCTTTGCACGCCCTATGTGAGCAGGGCCTGGGCCGAGACCGTCGAGATCAACATGCTGGCCTGGTATGGCCACGGCGAGCCGGACATGGTGGGCGCCTTCGAGGCTGCCAATAATGTCAAGTTCAAGCCCAAGTACTATGCGGGCGGCGACAACATGATGGCGCTCATCGCCCAGTCGCCTCCGGGCACCTACGACATCATCCTGTCGGACGGCGAGTTCGTGCAGCAGCTCAACGCTGCGGGCTACATCGAGGAGATGAATGCCGCCGACTATCCGTTCGACGACATGCTCTACGATGACTTCAAGCAGTTCCCCGGCCACTGGAAGGACGGCAAGCTCTATTCCATGATGGTGCGCTGCGGCCACCTCGGCGTCAGCTACAACACCACCGCCGTCTCGGATGAAGAGGCGATGAGCTACAAGGCCTTCTGGAAGCCCGAAATCAAGGGCAAGGTCGGCCACTTCGACTGGCACCTGCCCAATCTCGGCCAGATGAGCCTCACCAACGGCAACGGCGCCAAGCTCTGGGACCAGGACGAGGCGGGCTGGACCAAGATCAAGGAAACCACCATGACGCTGCGCCCGCAGGTCGGCGGCTACTTCGACTACGGCGGCACCTTCAATGGTCTGAAGAACGGCGAGATGATGGCGATGGCTGGCATCGGCGACTGGATCACCGGCGTCCTCGAGCGCGACGGCGCGCCCGTGAAGTCGCTCGTTCCGAAGGAAGGCGGCATCCAGTGGACCGAGTCCTACTCCATCGGCAAGGGCACGCAGAAGGCGGACATGGTCAAGAAGTTCATCCAGTACATGCTCTCGCCCGAGGGCCAGGCCACCTCGGCCCGCATGCTGGCTTACCCTGGCTTCGCCATCACCAAGGGCGGCCGCGCCAAGCTGAATGAGGTCGATCCCAAGGAAGCCCAGCGCACGGGCCAGGTGGACGGGATGCCCAACGACCCGATCACGCTGATCAAGGAAGGCCGCATCTTCTACCGCGACATCCCGAAGCAGCAGAGCCTCGAGGACTGGAACGAGTTCTGGCAGGAATACAAGAACGCGTAACAGGGCGGGAACGCCGCACTCTCACATTCCGTCATCCCGGCGAAAGCCGGGACCCAGCTTTCTTTCGACACGTGCTGAACCAAAGCTGGGCCCCGGCTTTCGCCGGGGTGACGCCTGAGGAGGGGCGGGAAACGCCGTATACATGACAACGAAGCACGCCAAGAACACCGACTATTACGCGATCGCGTGGCGCCTGCCGCTGATCGTCTGGCAGGGGCTGTTCTTCATCGGTCCCCTGGTCTTCATGGTGGCGATGTCGTTCTTCCTCGTGAGGAACTACCGCATGGAGGCCGCCTTCCAGTTCGGCAACTGGGAGCGCATGCTCACCCGCGGCTTCTTCTGGGACGCCTATTTCCTGACCCTCTGGCTGGCGCTGCTGGCCACCATCGTCACCAGCGTGCTGGCCTTTCCCGCGAGCTATTTCCTGGCCTTCAAGGCAAGCGACACAGTCCGGCGCTGGGCGGTGTTCTTCCTGATCATCCCATTCTTCACCAGCTATCTCGTGCGGATCTTCGCCTGGCAGGTGATCCTGGCGCAGCAGGGCGTCATCAACGCCGGCTTCTCCTTTCTGGGGCTCGGTCCCTACCAGATGCTCAACACCACGCTGGGCACGATGGTGGGCTATCTCACCCTCTGCCTGCCGCTCGCGGTGATCCTGCAGACCTTCTCGCTTGCCAACATCGACAAGCGCCTTGTCGAGGCCGCGCACAATCTGGGCTGCGGAAGGCTCAGGACCGTCTTCACCGTCGTGGTGCCGCTTGCCAAGACGGGCCTTGTGGTGGCGGCCGTCTTCTGCTTCATCCTGTCCTTCGGCGACTTCGTGGCGCCCTACTATCTCGGCGGATCGAAGCCGCCGACACTGTCGATCATGATCGTCGACACATCGAAATCCGGCCAGCAGTGGCCGCGCGCCGCGGTCGTCGCCATCATGATGATCGTCACCCTCCTCGTGGTTGCGTTCACGGCGATCGGCTTTGCCTACAGGAAGCGCCGCACATGAAGAACGACACGCTGCTTCGCATCCTGCTGATCTTCTACACGGCACTCGTCTTCCTCTTCGTCTTCGCACCAATCGTGGCGAGCCTTGTCTTCTCCTTCAACTCCGACCGCTTTCCGACGATCCCGCTGGGCACCTTCACGACCGAATGGTATGCCAAGGCCTTCGGCAACCCCGATGTCTGGGACGCGGCACTGCGCAGCGTGATCGTCGCCGCGATCACGGCACTGCTGGCCACCACCATCGGCTTTTCCGCGGCCTATACGGACTATCGCTACGATTTCTTCGGCAAGAAGGCGTTCCTGGTGCTCGCCCTGCTGCCGCCCACCATTCCGTTGATCATCATGGCGCTCGCCACGCTGGGCTGGCTGTCGATGTTCAACGCATCCGGCATGACGATCTCGATCATCATCGCCCACACGGTGCTCTGCGCGCCCTTCGCGATGGCCGTCATCAGGCTCAGGCTCAGCCAGATGGACCCCAACCTCGAGCCCGCGGCCTGGAACCTCGGCGCCTCGGAATGGGTCACGATGAAGTCCGTGGTCATTCCCTTCGCCATGCCCTCGATCATCGCCAGCCTCTGCCTCACGGCGGCCGTCTCCTTCGATGAGTTCGCGGTCGCGTGGTTCGTGTCCGGCCTCAACAAGACGGTGCCCGTCGTGATTCTCGAGATCCTGACCGGCAACATCGACCCACAGGTGAACGCCATCGGCACGGCCGTGTTCTTCGTCTCCATCACCCTCGTCGTCATTGCGCAGATGCTCGTCATGGGCCGCGCCAAGAAGCCGGATGCCGCCTGATGCCAGCGCCCCTCGTCGTG
>JADCDC010000478.1 GCA_020252385.1 Aestuariivirga sp. | reverse complement strand
TCTTCATTTGCGCCGGGGCGAGGAGGATCTGTCCGGGCTCGCCTTGCTGCCGCTGTTCCTGTCGACGCGGGCCGGCGTGCGGGCGCTGGTGACCGCCGACCTCGCCCATGAACTGGCACTCAAGAACTCGATGAAGGAGCGTGGCCAGGCCCTCGACTGGTTCAGGGCATCGATCGGTCTTCTCAAGACCGCACCCCCGGTCCTTGTCTGCATCGGCGGGCTGTCTGGCTCCGGCAAGTCCACGCTGGCGGCCGCCCTCGCACCGGAGCTCGGAGCAGCGCCAGGAGCGCTCCATGTGCGAAGCGACGTCGAGCGCAAGGTGCTGGCCGGGGTCGCCGAAACGGAGCGGCTTCCGCCGGTGAGCTACTCGCGCGAGGCGTCCTTCGCGGTCTACACAGGTTCCTTCGGCCGCGCCGAACGGGCGCTGAGGGCGGGTCATTCGGTGGTGCTCGACGCGGTCTTCGCGCGTCAGGACGAGCGCCGTTCCGCCGCGGAGGTCGCCAGGAGGACCGGGGCGCACTTCGCCGGCCTGTGGCTCGAGGCGCCTGCCGATCTTCTCATCGCGCGCGTCAATGCCCGGACCGGGGATGCCTCGGACGCCACGGCCGACGTCGTCGCCCGGCAGGTCGCCTATGACCTAGGCCGCATCGACTGGCAGCGCGTCGATGCGGCCGGATCGCCGGCGGAAACGCTTGCCCGCGTCAGAGAAATGCTGCCGTTTCGCTCCGCCGCCCCATCATGAAGCAGTCGGACACCAGTTGCAGCGGCGCGCCATCGACATGCGAGGCGCCGGATCTGAGAAGGTCCGCGAAATGCGCGTAGATGCCCTCGTACTCCGCCATCGGGGCCGCGGTCTTCAGCACTCCGCCGACGTAAAGCTCGGTTCCGCCCTTGCGGAGCTGCAATTCGAGCCCATCCGCCGTCGCGACGTCGATGTTCCAGCTCTGCTCACCCGTCTGCCGCCAGTCGAGGTCGGCCGTGAGCCGGGCCGACTCGTTCCATGACGGCTTGAAGGTGATCCGCGCCGCGATGGGCGTCGATTTGTTGGCGGGCGTCTCCAGCTCAGCCGCCTGAACGAAGATGGGCTGCGGCAGGATCTTGGTCACGATCGAGAAGGCATTGATCCCGGGATCGAAGACACCGAAGCCGCCGGGTTCCCAGATCCATTCCTGGCCGGGGTGCCAGTGGCGCACGTCTTCCTTCCAGCTTACGTGCAGGCGCGTGACCCGCTTGCCCGAGAGCAGCCGCTTCGCTTCGTCCACGGCCGCATTGTATTGCGAGTGCCAGGTGGTGAAAAGGATGCGCTGCCTGCTGGCGGCGTGTTTCGCGATCGCATCGAGCTCGCCCATGGTGGGCGTCGGCGGCTTTTCCATCAGCACGTGAAGGCCGTGGTCGAGCGCGTCGCGGGCAATGGCAAAGCGCGGCTCCGGCGGCATGCACAGGGACACGGCGTCGAGCTTGATGCCGCTGGCGAAGAGTTCGCCCGGGGTCCGGAACGCCGGCACGCCAAGGTCCGCGGCCCGCGATGACACGACGGCGGCCAGCTTGAAGTCGCCATTCTTTGCAACAACCGGCAGGTGCTGGTCCTGCGCGATCTTGCCTAGTCCGATGATGCCCAGTCTGAACGCCATGTCATCCCTTCCTGATCTGCTGCGCGAGGCTCGACAGCAATGCGTCCACCTCCGCTTCGGTATTGTAATGGGCAAGCCCGACCCGCAACACGCCGCCCTTCTCCATCAGTCCCATCCGGGTGACGGGCTCGATCGCATAGTTGTGGCCGGACCAGACGAAGATGTTGTCCTTGGCAAATCCCTGCGCCAGCGCCTGTGGGTGGTGGCCTTCGAGCGTGAAGGACACGGTCGGCACCCGCCTGTGCATGGCATTGGCGGAGGTGATCCCGCGGATCGTCAATCCCCTGAAACTCCTCAACCCGTCGATAAGCCTCTGCGTGATGCCTTGCTCGTATTGCGCCATGGCCGCCCAGGCGGAGGAGATGCGCTCCGCGCGTGTTGCACCGGCGCCAAACTGCTCGATGTATTCGATGGCGCCCAGCGTTCCCGCCATCCCCTCATGCGACAGCGTGCCGGTCTCGAACTTGTGGGGAAGCTCATCGCCTGCCGGACGCAGCTTGTAGGCAAAGGTCTGCCTCAGCAGGTCTTCGCGCCCCCACAGGATGCCCTGGTGCGGGCCGAACCACTTGTAGGCGGAAGAGACGACGACGTCGGCTCCCAGGTCCTGGACGTCGATTGCCAGATGGGGCGCATACTGGACGGCATCCAGATAGACGATGGCGCCCGCCGCCTTCGCCTCCGCCGCGAAGCGCCTGGTATCGTTCACCGTGCCCGTGCAGTTCGACGCCATGCCTATGGCCAGCAGGCGCGTGCGCTCACTCAGCACTTTCGTCAGTGCGTCATCCGGAAATTCATAGGTATCCGGGTCGAAATCCATCCAGCGCACGACCAGTCCCAGGTCATCTGCCAGCAGCAGCCAGGGCGACACATTGGCGTCATGGTCCATGCGGGACAGCACGATCTCGTCGCCGCGCTTGAAGCTCCTGCCAAGGCAGCGTGACATGTGGAGTGTCAGGGTTGTCATGTTCTGCCCGAACACGATCTCCGTTGGCGAAGAGGCATTGTAGAAATCCGCGCAGGCCTGGTGTGCAAGGTCAACCAGGTCTCCGGCTTCGACTGTCGTGCGGAAATAGCCGCCGAGATTGGCATTCTTGCGAACCAGGCAGTCGACGGTCCGGTCGATCACCTGTCTTGGCACCTGCGT
>JADCDC010000477.1 GCA_020252385.1 Aestuariivirga sp. | reverse complement strand
GGGAAGAGGCGATCGCCGTCATGCCGCCTGTTCCCGCTCGTAGCTCCGCGTCATGGCAGCACCCACGGCCTCGGCCGTGGCGGAGGGCTTGTCGAACTCGGCGACGATGCGGCCAGCATTCATCACCAGCACCCGGTCGCTCATGCCGAGCACTTCGGGCAATTCGCTCGAGATCATCAGGATCGCCATGCCCTCTCCCGCGAGCTTGCGCATCAGCAGGTGGATTTCCGCCTTGGCGCCGACGTCGATGCCGCGCGTCGGCTCATCCATGATCAGGATGCGCGGATTGGTGGCCAGCCACTTGCCCAGCACCACCTTCTGCTGGTTGCCGCCCGAGAGCTGGCGCACCGGTTGGTCCGGCCCCCGGGCCCTGATGCCGAAGCGGGTGATGGCCTTCTTCGCCTCCTCGGTCACCCGTGCCGCGTCCATGAACAGGCCGCGCATCAGCCGCTTCAGGTTGGCGAGCGCGATGTTGTCCTCGATGGTCTGCGGGCGGATCAGGCCCTGGTGGCCGCGGTCCTCCGGCACATAGGCAATCCTCAAGTCGCGCGCCGCCTCGGGCGAGGTGATGGTCACCGGCTTGCCGTCGATGAGGATCTCGCCCCTGGTGGCGGGCGTGATACCGAAGATAGTCAATGCCGTCTCGGTCCGCCCCGATCCCACGAGGCCGGCCAGCCCCAGGATTTCGCCGCGCCTCAGCGCGAAGGAGATGTCGCGCACCACGCCGCGAAAGGCGACGTCGCGGAGTTCGATGATCACCTCGCCGTTCTCGCCCTGCTTGGCGGGGTAGAGCCGGTCGATGGAGCGCCCCACCATCATGGAGACGAGCTGCGCCTCGTCGACTTCGGAAACGGGCTTCGTCGCCACGTGCTGCCCGTCGCGCAGCACCGTCACGCGGTCGGCGAGGGCAAAGATCTCCGGCATGCGGTGGCTGACATAGACGATGGCAACACCCCTGGCGCAGAGATTGCGCACGATGCTCATCAGCCGTTGCACGTCAGCCTCGGCAAGTGCCGCCGTGGGTTCGTCCATGATCAGCACGCGGGCATCCTGAGCAAGCGCACGCGCGATCTCGATGCGCTGGCGGTTGCCGACGGAGAGCGATGCCACCTTCTGGTCGATGTCGAGATCGCCGCTGTCGAGGGACTGGAGCAGTTCGTGGGCGCGCCGGCGCATGGTCTGCCAGTCGATGGTGCCGAGCGCGGTCTTGGGCGTCTGGCCGAGGAAGATGTTCTCGGCCACGGTGAGTTCCGGAAACAGCAGAAGCTCCTGGTGCACGGTGGCGATGCCGGCGTCATGCGCATCCTTCGGCGAGGCGAACTTCACCGCCCTGCCGTTCACCCGCACCTCGCCCTCATCCGCCTGGTGAAGGCCCGCCATGATCTTGATGAGGGTCGATTTTCCAGCGCCGTTCTCGCCCATCAGCGCATGCACCTCGCCGGGGCGGATGTCGAAGCTGACGCCGCTCAGGACCCTGATGCCGGCAAAGGACTTGGAAACGGACAAGAGTTCCACGGGAAGCGCGCCCTTGTCTGCCGTAGGGTCAGCGTCCCGTCCGCTCTGCATGGTCCTGTCGCTCCCGTTCAGTTCTCCCCGCCCGCGGTTTCCACAACGCCCGCGGATCATTCTGCGCCTGTTTACAGGCCTCATTGGGTGAGCGATAATAAACATCGGTGATCAAAAAGCGTCAAGTGAGTTAGTTTGCACTCGAAAGGTGATTTTTGCAGTGCACAATTGAGCAAAGTTGCTCACCAGGACGGGGCAGACCGTGACCGAGGCCGACCGCCACAAGCTGATGCTGGACCTGCTGAAGGACCGCCCCTTCGCCACGGTGCGCGACCTGCAGACGGTGGTCGATGCCTCGCCCGCCACCATCCGGCGGGACATCGCCAAGCTCCATGCCACGGGGGCGGTGCGCAAGGTGTTCGGCGGCATCGCGGTGGCCGAAGCCGCGGGCGTCCTCGACCGGGTCACCGCCAGGCCCTTCACCGAGAACCAGATGCTGGGCGTCGCCGCCAAGAAGGCCATCGCCCACGAGGCGGAGAAACTTGTCCACGACGGCGACGCCCTCATCATCCACGGCGGCTCCACCTGCTATCTCTTCGCCATGCTCCTCGCCAATCGCAACGTGAGGATCTACACCAACTCCCTGCCCCTCGCGGCAACGTTGTGGCAGAACGGAACCTGCCACCTCACCTTGTCGGGCGGCGCACTCTACCGCGAGCCGGGGATCGTCTTCTCGCCGCAGGCCGGGCCGCCGGAGTTCTATGCCTCGAAGTTCTTCCTCGGCGCCCAGGCCATCACCCCCACCGGCATGCAGGAATCCCATCCCCTGGTGGTCCGGGAAACCGAATTGCTGCTGCAGCGCGCCGATGAGGTGATCGTGCTCGCCGACAGCCGCAAGTTCGGCCTCAGGGCCCGCAATCCCATCATGCCGCTCGCCCGCATCGGAACCCTCATCACCGACGATGCGATCACCGAGGCCAATCACCGGATGCTCGTCGATGCCGGCATCCGTGTCATCCTCGCAAGGCCTGTCCCTGAGAATTCATGACCGCTGCCTAATCTTGGCCGGGTTTCGACCTATAAGCCTGCCGCCATGTCGAAACTGCTCGTTGCACTCGCATTCCTTGCCACCGTCCT
>JADCDC010000476.1 GCA_020252385.1 Aestuariivirga sp. | reverse complement strand
TTCCTCGACGAGATCGGCGACATGCCGCTCGAGGCGCAGACGAGGCTGCTCCGCGTTCTGCAGCAGGGCGAATACACGACGGTGGGCGGCAATGCCCCGATCAAGACCAATGTGCGCATCATCACCGCGACCCACCGCGATCTCCGCCAGCTCATCAACCAGGGCTCCTTCCGCGAGGACCTGTTCTACCGGCTGAACGTCGTGCCGCTCCGCCTGCCGCCGCTCCGTGAGCGCGCGGAGGACATTCCGGACCTCGTCCGCCACTTCCTGACGCAAGCCGTGAAGGAAGGGCTGCCGCGCAAGGAGCTGACGCGCGAGGCGGTCGAGAGGCTGCAGAGCCACCGCTGGTCCGGCAATGTGCGCGAACTCGAGAACCTGCTGCGCCGCCTGGTTGCGATCGAGATCGAGGATACGATCCCAGCGTCCGCGATCGAGCGCGAACTCGCCTCCTTCCCGGTCCAGCCCTCGGCCGAGCCCATGGACGTCTCGGGCGCCAGCCTGCCGGAATTCATCGAGAACTATCTGTCGCGCTACTTCGCCAGCTTCGGCAGCAGCCTGCCGCCACAGGGCCTCTATGAGCGGATCCTGTCGGAGGTCGAGCCGCCCCTCTTGCGTGCCGTGCTGGCCGCCACCTCCGGCAACCAGCTCCGCGCCGCCGAACTCCTCGGCATCAACCGCAACACGCTGCGCGTCAAACTCCGCGACCGCCAGGTGAAGGTCATCCGCGGGCTGTCATAACCCTCCTTCTCGTCATGCCACGGCTTGACCGTGGCATCCTCTTCGGCGGACCCAAACAATATTGCCCGCTCGGCGGCGGGCAATGACGAGACATATGGGTCCCACTGTCACATCTAGGCCACATTTACTGTTGATTTCCAGCAACAGTTTCTGCTGAACATGCTGCATGGTCGAACGCTCCCATACCCGGCTGTTTGACGGCCTGCGCCGTTTCTCGGGCGTTGCCGGTTTCGCGCTGGTCATGGCGGGCGTGCTGTGCGGACTTGCGACCTTCGCCATCCTCACCGGCATGACGCCGGTCCGGCCGACGACCGAGATCACGCTGGCCCTCATCATCCTGAACGGCGTCGTGCTCCTCGTCATGGTGCTCCTGGTGCTGGGCCAGCTGATCTTCCTGCTGATCGAGAAGCGCCGCGGCACACCGGGGGCCTCGCTGCACCTGAGGCTCGTGTCGCTGTTCAGCCTGATCGCGGTCGTGCCGGCCATCATCGTCGCCGTCTTCGCCACGGTGACGCTGAACCGTGGCCTCGATTCATGGTTCTCGCTCCGGACCCGCGCCATCGTCGATTCCGCCGTCAACGTCGCCGAATCCTATGTGCGCGACCATGCCGAGGCGGTGCGGAATGACGTCGTCCAGATCTCGACCGACCTGTCGCAGCAGCGCGCTATGTTCCAGTCCGATCCCCAGGCCTTCACCCGCCGGGTGGCGCGCCATGCCGCACTGCACGGGCTGCCCGCCGCCTTCATCTTCGATCCCACGAAGCGCGAGAACGGCGAGCAGGCCTTCGATACCCGGGTGGTGGCCAATGACCGGATATCCTTCTTCCCGCCCAGCGAGGCGCAGCTGGCGCGCGCCAACGAGGGCGAACTCGTCGTGATCCAGCCGGGCCGTGGCGGCAATGTCGTCCGTGCCCTGATCAAGCTGCAGAACTTCCCCAATTCCTACCTGATGGTCTACCGCGTCATCAACCCCTCGGTGCTCGACCAGCTGCAGAAGACGCGCGAAGCCAAGCAGGAATACGACACGCTGATGTCGCAGCGCTTAGGCGTCCAGGTCACCTTCGGCATGATGTATGCGCTGGTGGGCGTCATCTTCCTCCTGGCCGCCATCTGGGTGGGCCTGTGGTTCGCCGACAAGGTGGTCGCACCCGTGGTGCGCCTCCTCGATGCGGCGCGCCGCGTCTCGGGCGGTGAGCTTGACGCCAAGGTCTCCGTCGTGGCGGGGCCGGAGGACCTCCAGACCCTGTCGCGCACCTTCAACCTGATGACCGATCACCTGAAGCAGCAGCGCGACGACCTCGTCGACGCGAGCGAGGCGATCGACCAGCGCCGCCGCTTCACCGAGGCGATGCTGGCGGGGGTGAGTGCGGGCGTGATCGGCATCGACCCTTCCGGCCGCGTCTCGCTCGTCAACCGCTCGGCGCTTCTCCTTCTCGGGCGCGGCGAGCAGGAGCTGATCGGCCAGCCGGCGGAGGTGGTTCTTCCCGCCTTCCTGCCGATCTTCGAACTCGCCCTGAGCCGGCCCTCGGGCTTCGCCGAAGGCCAGGTCGACATCGAGCGCAAGGGCGACGGGCGGAGCCTCTTCGCGCGCGTCACCACGGAAAGCTCGGACGCCTCGAGCCACGGCCATGTGCTGACCTTCGACGACATCACCGACCTCGTCTCGGCGCAGAGGAATTCCGCCTGGGCCGACATCGCGCGCAGGATCGCGCACGAGATCAAGAACCCGCTGACCCCCATCCAGCTCTCGGCCGAGCGGCTGAAGCGCAAGTATGGTGCCCAGATCCAG
>JADCDC010000475.1 GCA_020252385.1 Aestuariivirga sp. | reverse complement strand
GCCCACCTCACGCGGCCTGGAAGACGTGGTGCTGCGACTGCTGGCCGGAGCCAAGCCGCTGCCGCTTGATGGCATCGGGCTGAGTCCGGTCAACCTGACCACCCTGCGCGCAGTGGTCCAAAAGAGCTATGGCCTGGTGCTGGTGTGCGGCCCTACGGGCTGCGGCAAGACCACCACGCTGCGCATGCTGGCGGGGCTCGAGGAGCCGAGCGAGGGCGACATCCGGCTCGCCGGCAAGTCGCTGCTGGGCGTCAAGCCGCATGAGCGTGACACGCCCATGGTCTGGCAATCCCTGGCTCTGTTCCCCTTCCTCAATGCGCGCGAGAATGTGGAATTCGGCCTCAAGATGCGGGGGCTGGACAAGCCGACGCGCCGCCGGAAGGCGCTGGACTGGCTGGAGCGGATGGGAATCGGAGAATTCGCGGAGCGCGACGTGAACTCGCTGTCGGGCGGCCAGCGCCAGCGCGTGGCGCTGGCGCGAGCACTCGTCACGGAGCCGAAGATCCTCCTTCTGGACGAGCCGCTCTCAGCACTTGATGCCCATCTCGTCATCCGCATGCAGGGCGTGTTGACCAAGCTCCAGCGCGAACTCGGCATCACCTTCGTCTATGTCACGCATTCCCAGTCCGAGGCCTTCGCCATGGCCGACCGTGTCGTGATCATGTCGAAGGGCGAGATCTCGCAGATCGGCTCAGCGCGCGACATCTACCGGACCCCGGCCAACCGCTTTGTTGCGGAGTTCGTCGGCCGCAACAACATCTTCTCGGGCAAGGTGAATGCGGAGGGTCATGTGGAAACGGCGGCCGGCACATTCGAACTCGATTCGAAGGCGCGGCCGGGAGATCATGTGAATTTCGTCGTGGCCGCCGACGTCGTATCGATCTCCACCAGCAGGCCCGCGGCCCGCAATGTCTTCCAGGCCCAGCTCATCTCCGAGGAGTTCGTGGGTTCGATGGTGACGCTCTTCGTCGAAACGGCGGATGGCATGGAGGTGAAGGTCCAGGTGCAGGAGAGGCTCCTCGAGGGCATCCCGCGAGAGCCCGGGCAGCAGCTGTTCCTGTCCTTCGATCCCTCGCATGCGCATGTGCTGAACGGGTGAGGTCATGATCCGCAACCCCATTCCCTGGCCCAACGGTGCGCGCTGTGCCTGCGCCATCACCTTCGACATGGATGCGGATTCCTTGATCCACATCTCGCGGCCCAAGGACGGTCACGAACGCCTCTATCCCATCAGCATGGGCCGCTATGGGCCGACCGTTGCCGTGCCGCGCATCCTCGACACCTATCGCAGATTCGGCCTGAAGCAGTCGTTCTTCATTCCCGCCTGGTGCATCGAGCAGTATCCCGATGCGGTCGATGCCATGCTGAAGGACGGCCATGAAATAGGCCACCACGGGCTGATCCACGAGGACCCCATCGAGACCAGGGGAGAAGCACAGCGCATCGCCTTCGAGAAGGCGCTGGACATCCACAAGCGCCGCATCGGCCGGGCGCCGCGGGGCTACCGCGCGCCGGTCTACAACATCACCCAGCAGGTCATCGACCTCCTGGTCACGCACGGCTTCCTTTATGACTCCTCGCTCATGGCCGACGACATTCCCTATCTGATGAAAACGGCCACGGGAGAACTCTGGGAAGCGCCCGTGCATTGGGGAACGGACGACTGGCCGCCCTTCGCGCACTATGCCGAGATCGACTACATGATGCCGGTGAAGGCCCCCTCCGAAGGCCTCCAGGCCTTCTGGGAGGAATTCGACGCGCAGTATGAGGCGGGCGGCTTCTGGGTCGGGATCTGGCATCCCTTTCTCACGGGGCGGCTGGCGCGCTGGCGGCTGGTGGAACAGTGGCTGGAACAGACCCTGGCAACGAAGAGCGTGTGGTTCGCGCCGCTCGAGGACATCATCGCCCATGTGAAGGACGTCACCGCTGCCGGACGCTACACGCCCCGCGTCGAAAGCCTGCCCTACTACACGGCCAGCCAGCTGGGTTGACCCGCGCTTTGAACCTTAGAACTGTTCTTATTCTAATATATTGATTTTTATGGATTTTCTCTTGACTTGAACTGATCGGCCTTTTATCCGACTAAAATACTCGGAAAAAAGGAATCGACCATGACGTCCACCAGTGATCTACTGTCCTGCCGCCCGGAACGGCTGGTCGTGACGGGTTTCCGCAACATCATGGCGGCCTGCGAACTGGGCGACATGGATTGCTGGGAAGCGGTCTGGCAGCACTACATTGCCGAGCTCGGACCCGAACCCGCGCGGAGCACGGTGGGCGAATTGCAGTACTGGACGCGCAGCGTGAGGCGCCACGCGGAACGGCCCCTCACCTACTATCCCCAGTGTTGCCGTCACCTGTGCCACGACGAGTGCATGGCGCTCTCGATCATCGCCGCCGCACAGTCCGAAGACGAGCCGACGGGCCTTCTGGCCGTGCGGTATCTCACAGGACAGAACTGTCCCGACCGGCTGTGGGACGTCTGGCATTCCGCCCAGCCATTCGCCCGGGCCATGAGCCATGCCGGACAGCATCTCCTGTCCGTGACGAGCGACGTCGTCGAATCGATTTTCCATATGCAGCAGAAGATGAACCGCCGCTCGCCCTGCCTTCACCTGAACTGAGCGGCCGGCGCTCAGCGTCGCAGTTTTCCGAATGCGATCTAATGCACCGGCCGCGGGTTCGACTGATCTCCCTCCGCAGGCGCCTCGCTCCGCAGATAGATCAGAATCAGGCCACCGCCGCAGGCAAGCAAGAAGAGGATGACCATCAGGGCGACCTGTTCGCCGGCGGCGATGCTCGCCACCGCGAACAGGGCAGGCCCCCCGGCAGCGGCGATCCGTCCGACCACGGTCGCAAGCGCGAACAGGGCAACGGGATTTCCTTCCAGGGCTCTTTCCGCAAGGAACCCCCGCAGCGCGGACGCCGTGGCGCCGAGGCAGCAGCCGATCACCAGCACCGTGACGAGCGGCATCCACGGTCCTGAGCCGAAGGCGAGAAGCAGCAGCACCATGCCCCAGGAGGCGAGCAGGACGAGCGTGGCGATCATCCGCCACGCCGGCGCCATCACATAGCTCCAGGCGATGGTCAACGGCACCGCGATGAAATGGATGAG
>JADCDC010000474.1 GCA_020252385.1 Aestuariivirga sp. | reverse complement strand
TCCTCGCCATGAAGGTGGAGATGTCCTCGGCGAACTTCGGATAGTAGGTCGCCGCAATCATGCCGCGCCGCATGATGATGTGGGGCTCGAGCAGCTCCATGACGATGAGCGCCTGGGTCTCGTCGTAATGCAGGATCTGGGGCACCAGCCTGCCGGTGAGGCGGGCCTGCTCGGAGAGCGCCATGTGCTCATAGTGCGCGCGCGACAGCGGCAGCGGCCAGCTCTCGCCCACGAGGCGCACATAGGGCAGCGCCTGCTTCACGGCGACACCGCCCTTGTGACCCTTCACGATGAAGACAAGGTTGAGATTGCCGTCGCCGACCTCGGCGATCGACCAGGATCGAGGCTCTCCGCCAAGAATTCCGCAGATGGCTTCGATGGTGGAAAGATAGGCAGCAAGCGTTTCGGGCTTCTGGGGCGTATAGCCCTCACGGGTTTCGATCGGTCGAGGCATGTCATGCAGTCTGGTTGTTTCAGCGTGACAATGAGCACCAAAACACCGCTCCGATGCAAGGGCAAGCGATCAAGTTTCGCAATTGCAACACCCATGATGCCCTGCAGCATTCGCCAATTGTCACACAATAGCTCTGGACAAAGCCGGGGCTCTGTTGGATGTTTCGCCGGATCGGCGTCCTTCAAGAAGTTTCGGCCGAACACCGGCATGAGACCGCATCCCCGGGACGCGCGAGATGACGTGAGCTTGGAGGAGGACCAAAGCAATGCTCGACGATCTTATCAAGGAAGCCGCAAACCGCCGTGACGTGTTCAAGAAGCTGGGCGCCACCGCGCTTGGCGCAGCCCTGCTGGCCGATGCGGGCTTCGACCCCGCGATGGCGCAGGCGCTCGCCCCCTCGGGCAAGCCGATGAAGGCTGCCTTCTCGAATGCCGGCCTTCAGGCCACCTGGTGTGCCCAGGGCAAGCAGGCGGCCGAGGCCTGGGGCAAGCTGATGAACGTCGAGATCACCTGGTTCGACGGCGAACTCTCCGCCACCAAGCAGCGCGCGGCGATCGACAACATGGCCTCGCAGAAGTGGGACTTCGTGGCGATCCAGACCTTCGGCATCGGCACGCTCACGGACCCGATCAAGAAGATGATCGACGGCGGCACGCCGGTGATCGCCATGGACACGCTCGTTGCCCCTCCGGGCACGGTTCCGATCCACACCTTCATCGCGCCCGACAACATCATGATGGGCTCGGTCGTGACCTCCGCCCTCGTCGCCGCCATGGGTGGTGCGGGCAACATGGTGATGACGCAGGGCGCGCTCGGCCACTCCGGTGCGCAGGGCCGCGCCAAGGGCTTCCACCAGGTTGTCGACGGCAATGCCAACATCAAGCTCCTCGACGAGCAGCCGGCCGACTGGGACGTGACCAAGGTCGCCCGCATCTGGGATTCGCTGCTGACGCAGTATCCCGACATCAAGGGCGCCTTCTTCCACAATGACGACATGGCGCTGGCCGCGCACAACGTGATGAAGGCCAAGAACCGCACCGACATCCTGATCGCCGGCGTGGACGCCATGCCGCCCGCGGTGAACGCGGTTCTGGAAGGCGTGATGGTGGCGACCGTGCGCAACCCCTCCTGCCGCATCCACGGCTGGTCGGTGGCGGCAGGCGTTGCCGCGGTGCAGGGCGGCGAGAAGGCCGGCAAGGACATTCCGGACTTCATCCTGGCCGACGGCCCCGTCATCACCAAGGAGACCGCTGCCGGCCACCTGTGGCTGCAGAAGAACTTCCTGATCTGATCTCCGGGTGATGTCGGAACACGCAACAGAGACGGGCGGGGGCGAAACGCCCCTGCTCGAACTTCATGACGTCTCGAAGCATTTCGGCGGCGTCATGGCGCTGAAGAACGTCGACTTCACGCTCAAGGCCGGAGAGATCCACGGCCTCGTCGGCGAGAATGGCGCGGGCAAGTCGACGACCATGAAGATCATCGCCGGCGTTCACACCGAGTTCGACGGCGTGATGAAGATCAAGGGCCGCGAGGTGCGGCTGCGCTCGGCGCGCGATGCGCTCGACAATTCCATCGGCATGGTCCACCAGGAACTCTCGATCGTTCCCGACCTCACGGTCGCGGAGAACGTGTTCCTCGGCAACCAGCCCCTGACCTCTCTGGGCACCGTCGACTGGGGCCGCATGAACCGCGAGGCGCGGAAGCTGATCGCCAGCCTCGGTCTCGACATCGATCCGACCACCACCATGGGTTCGCTGCCCGTGGGCCTCCAGCAGCTGGTCGAACTCTCCCGCGTGCTGTTCTCGGGCGCGCAGATCATCATCCTGGACGAGCCGACCTCGGCCCTGTCGCCGCCCGAAGTGCGCCAGCTCTTCGAGGTGCTCCGCCGCCTGCGCGCCGAGGGGCGCTCCATCGTCTTCATCTCGCACTTCCTCGACGACGTGCTGGAGATTTCCGATCGCGTCACCGTGTTCCGCAACGGGCAGAAGGTGATCACCGAGGACACCAGGAACCTGACGAAGGACCTCGTCATCTCGCACATGATCGGCCGCGGCTCCAAGGGCATGCACATGGGCGAGGAAGCGGAGCTCAAGGGAGACGACAAGAAGCCCGTCGTGCTCGCCGTCGAAGGGGTAAGCGACGGCCGGAATCTGCGCGACTTCTCGATCGAGCTGCGCGCCGGGGAGATCACCGGCGTCTATGGTTTCATGGGCTCAGGCCAGATCGAGCTGGCCCGCGCGCTGTTCGGCAAGGTGGCGCTCCGGCGCGGCGGCCTGAAGCTGGACGGCAGGCCGGTGAAGTTCCGGTCGACCGCCGCCGCGCGCGCCGCCGGCATCGCCTTCGTGCCGGAGAACCGGCGCATGATGCTGTTCCGCCAGGAGCCGGTCTACAAGAACGTCTCGATCGCCATCCTCGGCCGCATCCACCGCCTGCT
>JADCDC010000473.1 GCA_020252385.1 Aestuariivirga sp. | reverse complement strand
TTGGTGGGGTCGATGTACTCGCCGCCCGCAACCACCATGCCGCTCTTCGGGCGCACGTAGGACTGACCGAAATCGCCTCTCACCACGCCCGCCATGTAGCGGCCATACTGCACGATGATCGGGTCGCGCAGGCCCATCTTCTGCGCCACCTCCTCGACCACGCTCTCATCGGCCATGCCGCCGACGATCAGGCGGACGGGGTCACCCGGCACGACCCGCAGCAGGGTGAAGATGATGAGCGAGGTGATGAACACGATCACCACGCCCTGCGCGAGACGCTTCAGGAGATATTCGACGAGGAACATCGGCAGATCGGCCTTTCGAGCGGAGTGGCGCCGCCCGGCGGCTGGGATGCCGCCGGGCGGTTTCCGGGCTTGAGGAAGGTCAGGCCATTGTGGCCTTGCTGCCGTCGAGCATGCCGTTCGGATAGATGTAGAGGCCCTCGAGTTCCTTCCTGTAGGCATGCAGGAACACCGAGGTGAACAGCGCATGCGCCGGCGCCCGTTCCGCGAGGAGCGGCAGCGTGTCCTCCTGCAGGATCTTGCGGCGCTCGTCCACGCTCGCGGCATTGCGCTCACGGTCCAGCGAGGCGTCGATGTCGGGATCGACGATGCCGGTGATGCGCTTCGACGAGGAGTGGAAGTGCGTACGGATCACCAGGTCTGGCTCCGGCGAACCGGTGCACCAGCCGCAGTCGATCATGTTGCCTTCGCCGCCGCCTTCCTTGTCATAGAGCAGGTTGCCCCAGGCCGCGAGTTCGAGCACCTGCAGCTTCACCGGGAAGCCCTGTTCCTGCAGCATGCTGGCGATGACCTCGCCATACTCCTTGGTCTTCGGATAGAAGCCGGTGGAGGTGTAGTAGACCAGTTCCGGCAGGCCCTGGCCCTTGGGGAAACCCGCTTCGGCCAGAAGCTTCTGGCACATCTCAGGATCGTATTCGGGGTAGTTGGGTACGTCTGTATAGCCGAACTTGACGGGCGAGATGTGCGCCTTGCTGGGGCTTCCCGACATGCCGACCACCTCGAGCAGCACCGAGCGGTCGATCGCGTGGCAGGCCGCGCGGCGTACCCGCCAGTCCGTGAACGGAGCCTTGGAGCAGCGGAAGAACAGGTACTTGTTCTCCGTCGACATCACCTTGTTGATCACGAAGTTGGCGTTCTGCGAAATGGTCTCGACCTGCTCCTGCTCCAGGCGCTCGATCAGGTCCGCCTCGCCGTTGAGGAGCGAGAGGGTGCGCGTCGTGGTGTCGCCCACGAAGCGGTATTCGATGCCGGGCAACTTGGACTTGCCCATGTAGAAGCCGTCATAGGCCTCGAGCATGGAGGAGTCGCCCTTCTGCTCCACGAACTTGAAGGGACCCGTGCCGTTGGGCTTGGCCGAGAGCTTCGCCTTGTCAGCGACGTCCGAGGCCGAGAGGATCGGCAGGAAGGACGAGAGATAGTAGTAGAGGATGGCGGGATAGCCGAACTTTTCAGTCTTGATGCGGCAGGTGAACTTGTCGACCACCTCGACCTCGACCTGGCCTGGATACCACTGCGCCGGGCGGTCCGGCTGGCAGCCGTACTCATAGGTGGCCTTGACGTCCTCAGCCGTGAAATCCTGGCCATCGTGGAACTTGACGCCTTCCCTGAGCTTCACCTCCAACGTGTACTGGTCGATGGGCGTGAGCGACGTTGCAAGCTCGAAGATGATCTCTTCCGGATTGTCAGGCCGCATCGGCGCGCGGGTGAGATAGCCGAACATCATGCCTTCGATGATGAGCTGGCCCAGGTTCGTGTGGGTCGTCGGATCCCAGTTGCCGGTCAGCGCCTCGGCCGCCAGGAAGCGCATGGGCTTTCCTGATTGCGCCCGGGCGGATGAGATGAAGAACTCGGGGTTGACCCGCATGGCGCCGGCAGCGCCCACGCTGGCGGCCACCATCTTCAGTGCGTCGCGTCTTGTAAGCATCTTGTGTTTCCTCCTGTTATGTCCGGCGAAGTCTCGAAAACCTCCCCCGCGCGCATGCCGGTTGGCGCGCCGGAGCCGGAAGTGCGTGGCTCAGAGCTTGCGCAGCCACGCCTCCCACCGAGGATCGAACAGCAGGGAGCGCGCCCGCATGTATTTCCAGGCGCCGTATTTCTGGTAGTCGAAGTCCCAGCTGCTGAGCTTGCGGTTGACGATGGCCCATGATGCCCATTTGATGTCGGCCAGCATGCGCGCGACGTTGACGCGGGCGACCGTCGAGGGCCGCGCATCGCCGTAGTAGCGTTCGATCAACTCGAGCGAGCGCTCCTCGGGATAGAACATCTCGCCGATGAACACGCCGAGCTCGTAGGCCCGCTCGTTGTTGGAGGTGAACTCGCAGTCGACGAGCTTCATCGGCGCGCCCGGCTTCTGCAGGAAGTTACCGGGCATCGGATCGTTGAAGCAGGGCACGAGATCAAGGCCTGAGGCAAGCATCGCCGCCTTCGCCTCTTCGTAGCGGCGTTCGAGCCAAGGAAAATCCGACGGGAGATGCGAGCCGAGTTCGCGCGCCTGTGCGAAGTGCTCGTCGATCATGTCGAAGATCGTCTTGGTGAGGGGCAGCAGCGATCCTGAGTTGAAGGCCTTGTAGAGGTCGATCACCTCCGACTGGATCGCTTCGTTTCGGAAGTCGGCATTGGTGCAGGCCCGGTAGCCCTCGAGAAACTCAAAGGCCTCAATGCCTGTTTCGGGGTCGAAGTGGATCACCTCGGGCCCGATCCCCATGCGGAAGGCGTTGGTGGCCGCCGCATGGGCCGCCTTGCGGTCGATGAACTTCTCCGATCCCACACCCGGCACCTTGACGAAATAGCGCCGCTCCTCGCCTGCGAGCGAGACGCGGAAGTTGCCGTTCATCAATCCGCCCACGAGCGGCACGTAGGAGGCCGTGCGCCCCGCGAAGGCCGGCATGCGCGCCACTGCGGCTTCCAGCGACTTCTCGGCTGCGGTTT
>JADCDC010000472.1 GCA_020252385.1 Aestuariivirga sp. | reverse complement strand
GGTCCAGGGCGTATCGGTCATGTGAGGAGTCCTGCGGTTCGGTTGGAGAGCGGGTAGCACAGCTTCGGACTCGCGGACAGAGGCCCTCATCCGGCCTGTCGGCCCCCTTCTCCCATCCTGCGGACGGGAGAAGGGACTCGTCGCTCTTACTCCACCCGCACGCGGGCGGAGGCGGTTTTGCCTTTGGCGTCGATGACGGAGAGGCGGGCGAAGCCCTTCGCGGCCTGTTCCCAGAAGGTGTCGCGGCGGAATTCCCTGGCCGCGATCGGAACGCCGTCGGCGAGCCAGGTGAAGGGGGGTGTTCCGCCATAGACCTTGAGGCTCAGCACCGGATCGGGGCCGAGTTCGATCCTGGCGCCATCGGGCGGGAAGGCGATGGCCGGGGGCGCCTCGCCCTCCGCCATGCTGGCGACCTGCGGCAGGGCATTGGGGCGGAAGCGCTGGAGAGCGGCCGGAAGCTCGTTGGTGCGCGCGATGACGGCACCTGGCGGGGCGGGCGGCAGGGCCTTGCGCGCCGGGCCCAAACGCTGGAACGCCTCGAACAGGATGGGGGCGGCGGCAAGCCTGCCGACCACGCCAGGCACCGCCGCGCCATCGGGCCTGCCCACCCAGACGGCGATGGTGACGGCACCATCGTATCCCACCGCCCAGGCATCGCGGTACCCATAGGAGGTGCCGGTCTTGAAGGCGATCTGGCCGCCCAGCGCATTCTGCGGTGCGGGCGCACCCTTCAGCACATCGCCGATCATCCAGGAGGCGGACGGCTCGAACAGGCGGCGGAGCGGCTGGGCGTTGCGGCGCTCGGCCATGCGCCAGCTGAGCGCCACAGGCTCGCCGCCGCGGGCGAGTGCCACATAGAGGGCGGCAAGGTCGGTGAGGCGCACGCCCGCACCGCCCAGGCCCACGGCAAGGCCGGGCCCCGCATTCTCCGGCAGCACCAGCCTGACGCCGGCATTGGCAAGGCGGGCCGCCAGGCGATCCGGCCCCACCACGTTGAGGATCTGCATGGCCGGCACGTTGAGCGACTGCTGGAGTGCGGTCCTCACCGTGACGGTGCCGTGGAAGCTGTCGTCGAAATTCTCCGGCGCATAGGCGCCATAGCGCACCGCGCGGTCATCGATGAGGGTTTCGGGATGGACGGCGCCATCCTCGAAGGCGAGGCCATAGATGAAGGGCTTCAAGGTGGAGCCCGGCGAGCGCAGCGCCAGCGCCAGGTCCATCTGGCCGGCGCGCACCGAATCGAAATAGCCCGTGCCGCCGACATGGGCGCGGATGGCGCCGGTCTGATTGTCGGCGACGAGGATGGCGGCGGCAACGCCCGAGCCGATCGCGATGGCGCGCTCCCGCGCCAGGGTTTCGAGCGATGCCTGGAGGTCGCGGTCGATGCTGGTCTCGATCACGGCACCTGGCTGCTCCTGCCGGGCCAGGCGTTCGGCCACATGGGGGCTCAGCATGGGGAAGGCGAGGCGGCCCGCGGGCGCCTCCTCGAGGCTTGCCGCTTCGGCCTGGTCGCGGTTGACGAGGCCATCGCCTTGAAGCCGCGCGATGACGCGGTTGCGCGCCTGCGCCGCGGCCTTCGGGTTGCGGTCGGGTTTGCGCGACTCGGGCGCCTGGGGAAGTGCGACGAGCAGGGCGCCCTCGGCGGTCGAGAGCCTCCTCGGCTCCTTGCCGAAATAGGCGAGCGAGGCGGCGCGGGTGCCCTCGATGTTGCCGCCATAGGGTGCGAGCGTCAGATAGAGATCGAGGATCTCCTGCTTCGAGAGGCGTTGCTCGATCTGGATGGCGCGGATCATCTCCGCCAGCTTGTCCGTGAAGCGCCGCGCCGGGCGGGGTTCCAGCAGGCGCGCCACCTGCATGGTGAGCGTCGAGCCGCCCGAGACGATGCGGCCATGGCTGAGCGCCTGCCAGACGGCGCGAGCGAGCGCCCAAGGGTCCACCCCGCCATGGGCGAAGAAGCGCTTGTCCTCATAGGCGATGAGCATGGCGACGAAGCGCGGATCGACCTCGGCGGAGGTGACCGGAAGACGCCAATAGCCGTCCTTGGTGATGAAGGGGCGGAGCAGCCTGCCGTTGCGATCAACGACGAGCGTCGAATAGGTGATGTTTTCGCCGAGCGGCACGGGGCCCAGGCGCCGCAGCGTCTCCGTCGCGGTGAAGCCCACCACGTTGATGGCGAGCAGCACGGTGAGCAGCCCCGCATAGAGGCGGAGCGGCCAGCTGCCGCGGGGCCTTCCCGTCATCTCACGGCCTTTCGACGATGACCGTGCCGTGCTGGCCGCGGGCGTTGAGCTCCGGCCGGTACATGTCCTCGACATAGGAACCGGGGTGGCTGTAGGCGCCCGGCGCCACGGCGCGCACCATGTAGGCGAGCTTGGCGGTCGACTCATTGAAGCTCGCCACGAAGCGGTCGTCGCGGAACTCCGTGTAGGTGGCCCAGGTGGTGTCCGTGAGCCACGGCACGCTCGCCGTGCTGCCCGATGCGACGAGTGTCGGGTTCTCGATCTCGAAGCCCGCGGGCAGCGGATCGACCAGCAGGAAGGTGCCGGTTTCGGACGCGCCATCCGCCTTCATGACGGAGAGCACGGCGATGAGCCTGGTGTTCTGCTTCACCTTCGCGATGTCGGCCGGCTCGCCCTCGGGCGTGAAGTACTTTCGCTCGATGACGAGGCCGTTGCTGGAGGCGGGCTCCGGAACCCACGGCGCACCCGAGATGGCGACGACGGCGCGCAGCGCTTCCGGCCCCGAATTGGCGACGCGGACACCCTGCGCCAGCTGGTCCTCCCGGTAGACGCGGTTGAAGCTTCCCTCATGCGCCGTGCCGTTGACGTCGAGGCGGATCGCCTTGGCGTCAGCCGCCGCGGCGCGCGCGGCGAGCACCATCCACGCCATGTCCTGTGTCGAGACATAGGAGGTGCGGGCGCGCTCGACCTCGACGGCACTCACCGCGGTGCGGATGACGTCAGGCTTTGCCTTCGCCTCGGTGGCGAGCGCCAGGATGGCGGCCGAGTCGCGCAGCACGCTGCCATAGTCGGCCCGGTACTGGCCGCGCGCTGTCGATTCGACCTCCGCCCCCAGGGCCTCGATCGCTGCGGCGAAGGCGGTGTCGGCACGCTCCCGGTCGCCCAGCATGGCGAGTGCCGAGGCGAGCTGTGCCCGCGCCATGGGCGAGCCGAAGCCCTTGAGCTTGGTATCCGCCAGGTACTTGAGGTCACCCACCGGCGCGCGGCCGGCGCGGGCCAGCACATAAAGCGCATAGGCCATGTCCTGGCCCTGGCCTTCCTCGATGTCGGGCGCGTTGCCGACCATGTTGCGGATATAGTCGAGGCCGCCCACCAGCACGTCCTCCGGCACGTCGTAGCCCTTCTCGCGGGCCCTGAGCAGGAAGTCGGTGACATAGGCCGAGAGCCACAGGCTGCCGCCGTCATAGGCGGACCACAGGCCGAAGGAACCTGCACCCGTCTGGCGGTTGGCGAGCCGCGTCACCGCCTCCTGCATGCGCGCCTTGAGCTCGCCGTCGATCGCGTTCTCGCTCACACCGAGGTCGCTTAAGTAGAGGAGCGGCAGGGCGCGGCTCACCGTCTGTTCGGAACAGCCATAGGGATAGCGGTCGAGATCGCGCACGAGGCCCGCCGCATCGAGCTGCGGCAGGGGGCTCACCGACAGGGCGACCGAGCCGGTGCCGGGGATCATGTCCGAGAGGAGGTCGCGGCCGATGGTGAGTGCTCCGCCATTGGCCATGAGGGGCAGGGTGGTGCGCCTGGTGACGAGCGGTGTCGCCGGCATGATGCCCAGCACATAGTCCTGGTCGAGCAGCAGATCGCCCGGGCCCTTCAGCGTGGCGACGATGCTTGCCGTGCCGAGCCCCGTGGCGCTGACCGGCACGATGACTGACGTCCTGGCGCCCGGAGCGCCGAGCGTGAAGCGCTGGATGCGGGAGGCATTGGGCGCGGTGACGGGGCCGGCGATCGAGACGCCGAGCGTGTAGTCGCCCGCCGGGCCTTCCGCGTTGACGATGTCGAAGCGGAGCTCCGAACTGTCGCCGATTGAGAGGAAGCGCGGC
>JADCDC010000471.1 GCA_020252385.1 Aestuariivirga sp. | reverse complement strand
GTACCTGCTGTTCCGCTCCGGCCCGGTGGCGAGCGTCGGGGTCGAGGCCTGCGCCTATGTCGATCCCGATGGAAGCGACCGGCCGAGCCTCAAGATGTATTGCATTCCCACCGTCTATCTCGACGCCGACGTGAAGGACGTGGCAGCGCAGGACGGCGTCACGGTGAATGCCTGCCTGCTCAGGCCAAAGTCGCGCGGCACGGTGAGGCTCCGCTCCGCCGATCCCTTCGCCAAGCCTGTCGTCGACAACAATTACTTGGCTGAACCCGACGATCTCCGCCTCGAAGTCGCGGGGCTCCGCTTTGCGCGCGAGATCATGGCGCAGCGCCCGCTCGCCTCGCGCATCACGCATGAGATGCTGCCGGGGAAGAACGTCACCAGCGATGCCGACCTCGCCGATCACTGCCGCCGCACGGTGAAGACCAACTGGCACCCCGTCGGCACCTGTCGCATGGGGCCGGATGGCGATGCGATGGCGGTGCTCGATGCAAGGCTCAGGCTTCGCGGCATCGACGGGCTGCGCATCATCGATGCGTCCGCCATGCCCTTCGTGCCCTCCGGCAACACCAATGCCCCGACCATGGCGCTGGCCGACCGCGCCATGACCTTTCTCTGAGCGGAGGACGAGACCATGCGGCTTCAGGGCAGGACGGCGCTGATCACCGGGGGAGCGCGCGGCATCGGTGCCGCGATCGCCGAAGCCTATGCGCGGGAGGGTGCGCGCGTCTGCGTGGCCGACGTGCTGGAGGCGGAGGCGAAGGAAACCGCGCGCCGCATCGGCAATGACAGCTTCGGCTGGCCGCTGGACGTGACGAAGGCCTCGTCCATCGCGGCCTGCGTCTCGGAGGTGGAGCGGCGCGCCGGCGGCATCGACATTCTCCTCAACAATGCCGCGGTCTTCGACATGGCGCCGATCGGCGAGATCACCGAGGAGAGCTACGAGCGGGTCTTCGGCATCAATGTCAAGGGACTGCTGTTCACGCTGCAGGCGGTGGCGCAGTCGATGATCGCGCGGGGCAAGGGCGGCAAGATCATCAACATCTCCTCCCAGGCCGGGAGGCGGGGCGAGGCGCTGGTCGCGGTCTACTGCGCGTCCAAGGCGGCGGTCATCTCCATCACCCAGTCGGCGGGCCTCGGGCTGATCAGGCACGGCATCAACGTCAACGCCATCGCGCCCGGCGTCATCGACACGGAGATGTGGACGGTGGTCGACGGGCTCTTCGCCAGGTATGAGGGCCGGCCCATCGGCGAGAAGAAGCGGCTCGTCGGCGAGGCGGTGCCCTATGGCCGCATGGGCCGGGTGGAGGACATGACCGGCTGTGCCGTGTTCCTGGCGTCCAGGGAGTCGGACTATGTCGTCGCCCAGACCATCAATGTCGACGGCGGAAACTGGATGAGCTGAGATGACGAGACTGTCGCGCGCCACATTGCATGGCCTGAGTCCGGGAATTGCCATGCCGAACTACCAGGCCTCCGACCTCAGGCCCGGCATCCTGCATTTCGGGCTCGGCAATTTTCACCGCGCGCATCAGGCGGTCTACCTCGACAGGCTGTTCAACGCCGGCAGGAGCCGCGACTTCGCGGTGATCGGCACAGGCGTGCGGCCCGCCGACCGCGCCATGCATGATGCGCTGAAGCCGCAGGACTGGCTCACCACCGTGGTCGAGCAGGAGGCGGATGAAAGTGTCGCGCGCGTCACCGGCGCCATGCTGGGCATGATCCCGCCGGAAGAGCGCGCAAGCATCCTGCGGCAACTCGCCGATCCGGCGATCCGCATCGTCTCCATCACGGTCACCGAGGGCGGATACTTCATCGACCCCGCAACCGGGCAGTTCAATCCGGAGTTCCCAGAGATCGCGCATGACGGGAAGAACCCGGATGATCCCCAGACGGTGTTCGGGCTCATCGCGCGTGGCCTGAAGATGCGGCGCGAGGCTGGAACGAAGCCCTTCACGGTGATGTCCTGCGACAACATCCCCCACAACGGGGTCGTGGCGCGCAATGCGGTGGCGGGCGTTGCGCGCCTCTATGACAGAGGGCTTGCCGACTGGATCGCCGCCAGCGCCGCCTTTCCGAACGGCATGGTGGATCGCATCACGCCGGCGACGACCGAGCGCGAGCGCGGGCTCCTCGCGCAGGACTACGGCATCGCGGACAGCTGGCCCGTCTATTGCGAGGCCTTCATCCAGTGGGTGCTGGAGGATGACTTCTGCAATGGCCGCCCGGTACTCGAGGAGGCGGGCGTGCAGTTCGTGCCGGACGTGACACCCTTCGAGTTCATGAAGATCCGCATCCTCAACGGTGGTCATGCGGCGATCGCCTATCCGGCGAGCCTGCTCGACATCCACTTCGTGCATGACGCGATGACCCATCCTCTGGTCTCCGCCTTCTTCGCGAAGATCGAGCGCGAGGAGATCATGCCCACCGTGCCGCCGGTCCCGGGCGTGGTGCTCGAAGACTATTACCGGCTGATCCACCGCCGCTTCGCCAACCCGAAGATCGGCGACACCATTCCGCGGCTTGCCTTCGACGGCTCGAACCGGCAGCCGAAATTCATCGTGCCGGTGGCGCGCGACCGGCTGAAGCAGGGCCGCTCCGTCGATGCGCTGGCCTTCGAGTCCGCGCTGTGGTGCCGCCATTGCGCGGGGAAGACCGAGACGGGCCGCGAGATCACGGCGGGAGATCCGAACTGGGCGCGGCTCAACGCGCTCGCCGGGAAGGCCAGGTCCGAGCCGCTCGCCTGGCTCTCGATGGATGATGTCTACGGCGATGTGGGCACGGCGCCCGCCTTCCGCAACGCCTTCGCGGCAAGCCTCACCGACATCTGGACCAAGGGCACGGCGCGGGCACTCGCCGATTTCGTCGGGGCCTGAACCTCACGTCTCATTGGCGTAGTAGAAGGCGATCGCCTGCGAGCGGTTCCGGAGGTCGAGCTTCTCGTAGAGATTCCTGAGGTGGAACTTGACCGTGTTGATGGAGATGCCGAGTTCCGCCGCGAGCTCCGTGTTGGTGCGGCCCTTGGCAAGTGCGGCGAGCATGGTGCGCTCGCGCTCGGTCAGCGTCTCGCGCGGATCGCGCTTCAGGCTCCGCACATCCATGTAGGGAAACACCATCCGGCCCGTGGCGACGGAGAGGGCGACATCGAGGAGCTGCTGTTCCGGCGCATCGCGCGTGCAGAAGGCGGCAGCCCCCGCGGCGAGCGCCCGGCGCGGCACGTCGGGGTCTCCGCCCGAGGCATAGACGATGATGCGCGGTGCGGAGGGCCGGTCCCTCAGGATGCCGAGCAGGCGCTCCGCGCCGAGCTGCGGGATCGCCCAGTCGACGATGCCGATGTCCACCGGCACCCGGAGGCAGCTTTCGAGAAAACCCTCGGCCGTCTTCGACGTGGCGACCAGGCTGAAGCGCTTGTCCCGCTCGAAAAGGTCCGACAGGGCCTGGAGCATGATGGTGTTGGGATCGGCGATGATCAGGCTGCGGATTTCAGTCATATCCCACCCTAACGGGTAGGGAGTTGTGTGACAAGTGCGATTTACAGCGCGAAAGGATGGGCCATTTCCCACCCCTTTGGATGCCGAAAGGCTGGTTTTTGGAGTGTTTTCAAGTCCTCCCCACCCGTTCATAAAGCCGACACACAACAAACCATGGGAGAAGACGAGATGCCGGGCAATCGTGGACTTTTCATTCCGGGGCCGACCAATGTTCCGCAGGCGGTGCGCCTTGCGATGGACATCGCGATGGAGGACCAGCGCGCGCCGGATCTTCCCGCCTTCACCCTTCCCCTGTTCGAGGACGTGAAGAAGGTGTTCAAGTCCCGCACCGGCCAGGTCTTCCTGTTCCCCGCCTCCGGCACCGGTGGCTGGGAGGCCGCGATGATCAACACGCTCTCGCCGGGCGACAAGGTGCTGATCGCGCGCTTCGGCCAGTTCTCGCTCCTCTGGGCTGAGATGTGCCAGCGCATGGGCCTCGAGGCGGACGTCGTCGACGTTCCCTGGGGCGAGGGCGTTCCGGTCGAGATCTTCGCGGAGAAGCTCAAGGCCGACACGCAGCACTCCTACAAGGCCGTGCTGGTGACGCATAACGAGACCGCCACCGGCGTGACGAGCGACGTCGCCGCGGTCAGGAAGGCGATGGATGCCGCCCATCACCCGGCGCTCCTCTTCGTCGATGCCGTGTCCTCTCTCGCCTCGATCGACTTCCGCATGGATGAGTGGGGTGTGGACGTCTGCGTCTCGGGCTCGCAGAAGGGCTTCATGATGCCCGCGGGCCTCGCCATCCTCTGCGTCTCGGAGAAGGCGCTCGCGGCGCGCTCGAAGGCCGGCATGCGCCGCTGCTACTTCGACTTCGAAGACATGATGCGCACCAACAAGGACGGCTTCTTCCCCTACACCCCGCCGCTCCACATGCTCCGTGCACTGAGGGCCGCGACGGACCTTCTGCTCGAGGAAGGCCTCGACAATGTCTTCGCCCGCCACTTCCGCCTCGCTGAAGGCGTGCGCCAGGCCGTTTCGGCCTGGGGCCTCAAGCTCTGTGCGAAGGAGCCCAAGTGGCATTCCGACACGGTGAGCGCCATCCTGCTGCCCGAAGGCTTCGACAGTGCCGCCCTCGTGCGCCACGCCTATACCAAGTATCACATGTCGCTCGGCATGGGCCTCAACAAGGTGGCGGGCAAGGTGTTCCGCATCGGCCACCTCGGTGACCTGAACGAGATCATGTGCCTGCAGGCCATCGCCGGATCAGAAATGGCGATGCGCGACCTCGGCGTTCCCGTCGAGGCGGGTTCGGGTGTCGCCGCGGCCATCGAATACTATCGCGGCGCCGCCTCGGCCGGCGCCCTCAAGAACGCCGCCTGAGGAGCACTGAGACATGGATATTCATGAATACCAGGCGAAGGAAATCCTGAGCCGCTTCGGCGTGCCCGTGCCGAAGGGCGCGCTCGCCTACAGCCCCGAGCAGGCGGCCTACCGGGCGCGCGAGATCGGCGGCAAGCTGTGGGTGGTCAAGGCGCAGGTGCACACCGGCGGCCGCGGCAAGGCGGGTGGCGTCAAGCTCTGCCGCTCGGAGGACGAGGTGCTGGATGCAGCCGACGACCTCCTCGGCAAGAAGCTGGTGACGCACCAGTCCGGCCCCGCCGGCAAGATCGTCTACCGACTCTATGTCGAGGGCGGGGTCGCCATCGCGCGGGAACTCTACCTGGGCTTCGTGCTCGACCGCAAGTCGGAGCGCGTCATGGTCGTCGCCTCCTCGCAGGGCGGCATGGAGATCGAGGACATCGCGGCGGAAAAGCCTGAGTCTATCGTCAAGGTCAGCGTCGAGCCGGCCGTTGGCATGCAGGCCTTCCAGGCGCGCGAGGTGGCCTTTGCGCTGGGCCTCAAACCCTCGCAGATCCAGTCGGCCGTCAACGCCATCATGGGGTGCTACCGCGCCTTCGAGGAACTCGACGCGACGATGGTGGAGATCAACCCCCTCATCGTCACCGAGGACGATCACGTCATGGCGCTCGACGCCAAGATGACCTTCGACGACAACGCGCTGTTCCGCCACCCCGCCGTGGCCGAGCTCCGCGACAAGAGCCAGGAAGACCCGCGCGAGACCCATGCGGCGGACCGCGGCCTCTCATATGTCGGCCTCACCGGCAAGATCGGCTGCATCGTGAACGGTGCGGGCCTCGCCATGGCCACCATGGACATGATCAAGCTCGCGGGCGGCGAGCCCGCGAACTTCCTCGACATCGGCGGCGGCGCCACGCCCGAGCGCGTGGCCAAGGCCTTCAAGCTCGTCACCATGGACAAGAATGTCGAGGCGATCCTCGTCAACATCTTCGCCGGCATCAACCGCTGCGACTGGGTGGCCGAGGGTGTCGTCCAGGCGCTGGAGAAGAACCCGGTGAACGTGCCGGTCATCGTCCGCCTCGCGGGCACCCATGTGGAGGAGGGCCGCCGCATCCTGGCGCGCTCGGGCCTGCCCGTGATCCGCGCCAACACGCTGGCGGAGGCGGCCGAACGCGCCGTCGCCGCCTGGAAGAACAACGCCAACACGATCGGCCTCAAGGTGGTGAACGCATGAGCATCCTTCTCGATCGCGAAACGCCGGTCCTGGTGCAGGGCATCACCGGCAAGATCGGCTCCTTCCACACGAAGGAAATGCGCGAATACGGCACGAACATCGTGGGCGGCGTCACCCCCGGCAAGGGCGGCACGGAGCTCGACGGCGTTCCCGTCTTCGACACCATGAAGGACGCGGTGGAGAAGACCGGGGCCACGACCTCGATCGTCTTCGTGCCCCCGCCCTTCGCGGCTGACTCGATCATGGAAGCAGCCGATGCGGGCATCCGCTTCTGCGTCGCCATCACTGACGGCATCCCCGCGCAGGACATGATCCGCGTCAAGCGCTACATGCGCCGCTACAAGGCGGAGAACCGCATGCGGCTCATCGGCCCCAACTGCGCCGGTGTCGTCTCGCCGGGCAAGGCGCTGCTCGGCATCATGCCGGGCAACATCTACCTCCCAGGCAATGTCGGGATCGTCGGCCGCTCCGGCACGCTCGGCTACGAGGCAGCGGCCCAGATGATGGAACTCGGCATCGGTGTCTCGACCTCGGTCGGCATCGGCGGCGACCCCATCAACGGCTCGTCCTTCAAGGACATCCTCGAACTCTTCGAGGCGGATCCCGAGACCCATGCGGTCGTCATGATCGGTGAGATCGGCGGGCCGCAGGAGGCCGAGGCCGCGGAATACATCCGCGACCACATGACGAAGCCGGTCATCGCCTATGTGGCGGGTCTCTCGGCACCCAAGGGCCGCAAGATGGGCCATGCCGGCGCCATCATCTCGGCCTTCGGCGAGGGCGCCTCCGAGAAGGTGGAAATGCTGCGCGAGGTGGGCGTTGCGATTGCGCCGACCCCTGCCGAGATCGGCAGCACGGCGCAGAAGGTCCTCAAGGCGGCATGAGGTCGAGGCCATGATCCTTCCCCTCGACCGTCCCCTCCAGGCGGGACGCAAGCAGGATGCGCGCGGCACGATGAGCATCGTGCCGGACCTCCGCAGCTTCCGCTACGAGCCTAAGCCCATCAGGCTCTCGCCGATGCAGATGCTGGTCGTGCAGCTCGTGTGCTGCGGACTTGCCGACAAGGAGATCGCCTTCATCCTGGGCGTGAGCAGCGCCACGGTGAAGGCCCACATGTCCCGCGCCATCAAGGACATGGGGCTCTATCGCCGGCACCAGCTGGTGCGCTATGTCTTCGAGAACGGGTTGTTCGACCCGGAGTCTGCGCAGGCCGAAATCCTGCGCCGGCGCGCCTGCTGAATTCCAAGCCAAGGACAGATCATGAGTTTCCACATTATCGAGCAGGCGCCCGCGCGCCTGAACCGCAGCGAATTGGCCGTGCCGGGAAGCCAGCCGCAGATGTTCGAGAAGGCGGCGAAGTCCGCCGCCGACGTCGTGTTCCTCGACCTTGAGGACGCGGTGGCGCCCGACGACAAGGCCCAGGCCCGGAAGAACATCATCCAGGCCATCGGCGACATCGACTGGGGCAAGAAGCAGCTCTCGGTCAGGATCAACGGCCTCGACACGCATTACATGTACCGCGACGTCGTGGACCTCCTCGAGCAGGCGGGCGAGCGGCTGGACCTGATCATGATCCCCAAGGTCGGCACCGCGGCCGACGTCTACGCGCTCGACATGCTGGTCACACAGGTCGAAACCGCGAAGGGCCGGAAGAAGCGGGTGGGCTTCGAACTCATCATCGAGACCGCACTCGGCATGCAGAACGTGTCCGAAATCGCCGCCGCCTCGAAGCGCAACGAGTCGCTGCATTTCGGCGTTGCCGACTATGCCGCCTCGACGCGCGCGCGCACCACCTCGATCGGTGGCGCGAATGCCGATTACGCGGTGCTGACCGAACCCCTGGAGGATGGCTCGCGCCAGACGCATTGGGGCGACATGTGGCACTATGCCATCGCCCGCATGGTGGTGGCGGCCCGCGCCAATGGTCTTCGTCCCATCGACGGGCCCTTCGGCAATTTCTCCGATCCCGATGCCTTCCGCGCCGCTGCCCGCCGCGCCGCCGTGCTGGGCTGCGAGGGCAAGTGGGCGATCCACCCCTCGCAGATCGCGCTCGCCAACGAGGTGATGAGCCCGTCGGAAGCGGAAGTGACGCGCGCCAAGCGCATCCTCGCCGCGATGAAGGAGGCGGAAGCGCAGGGCAAGGGTGCGGTGTCGCTCGACGGCCGCCTGATCGACTACGCCTCGATCCGCCAGGCCCAGGTGCTGGTGGAGAAGGCCGAGCAGATCGCGGGGGCGTAAGCCTAGCTGTCAATCGCCTTCATCGAAGACGCCTGATAGCGCTCGCCCGCCGCAACGCCTTTCGGGAATGCGGCGGCGAGCCTTCTCAAGTCGCTCACCGTCAGCACCACCGACTCCGCGGCGGCATTCTCCTCGAGATAGCGGCGGCGCTTGGTGCCGGGGATGGGGACGATGTCGTTCCCCTGCGCCATGACCCAGGCGAGTGCGATCTGGCCCGGCGTTGCGCCCTTCTCGGCGGCGAGCGCCTCCACGTCCTTCAGCAGCGCCAGGTTGCGGGCGAAGTTCTCGCCCTGGAAGCGTGGCGTGTTGCGGCGATAGTCCGCCGCGTCGAGGCTCTGATCGTCCTTGAAGCGGCCGGTGAGGAAGCCGCGGCCCAGCGGGCTGTAGGGCACGAAGCCGATGCCGAGCCGGCGCACGGTGGGCAGGATCTCGTCCTCCACGTCGCGCGTCCACAGCGAATACTCCGTCTGCAGCGCTGCGATGGGGTGCACCCTGTGGGCGCGCTCGATGGTGCGGGGCGAGGCTTCCGACAGGCCGAGATGGCGCACCTTGCCCGCCTTCACCAGTTCCGCCATGGCGCCCACCGTCTCCTCGATCGGCGTCGCGGGATCCACACGGTGCTGATAGTAGAGATCGATCACTTCGATGCCCAAGCGCTTCAGGCTCTCATCGCAGCACTTTCGCACATAGTCGGGCTTGCCGTTCACGCCGAGGAAGGCGCCATCGGGCGCGCGCATGTTGCCGAACTTGGTGGCGATCACGACTTTCTCGCGCTTGCCCTTGATGGCGCGGCCGACGAGCTCTTCATTCACGCCCATGCCATACATGTCCGCCGTGTCGAGAAAGGTGATGCCGAGCTCGAGCGCGCGGTGGATGGTGGCGATCGATTCCTGGTCATCGCGGCCGGCATAGAAATCCGACATGCCCATGCAGCCAAGCCCCATGGCGGAAACGGTCAGCGGCCCGAGATTGCGCGTGTGCATGATGGTCCTCCTGCGATGATCATTCATGATAGGCCGTGCCGGCCATCAATGCACGCAGCGACTGGACCGCGGTCTCGAGGTCGCGCCCGCTCGCACCGGGCAAGGGCGGCAGCGGCTCCTCGCCGAAGGGAACCAGCCGCCTCTCCGCCACGAGCCTGGCATGCAGCCGCCGCCGGTCTGCCGCGGCCTCGATCAGCCCGGCGTCGAACAGCCAGCGCACCGGGGCCAGCGTGCTGCGGAACAGCCACTCGCCCGCCCGCCACTTCAGGTTCAGGGCCTGCGGAAGGGGATAGACCGACACCGGCCGGGCGGAGGCCAGCGCGTCCGACAGCATCGAGACGGAATCGCTCGTCACCACGATCTCGGAGGCTTCCGCGAGGAGGTCCGCATAGCGGTTCTCGCCCGCGCCGAAGACCGCCAGCCGGTGCGGCGGCCGAATCGCCGCTTCGAGGGCGCGGATCGCGTTCGGTGGGGTGCGCGGACTCGTCTGTACACTGAGGATGTGGCCGCGGCGCGCGGCATAGGCCAGTGCCTCCGCCGCCAGCCGTGCTGCCGCGGCGCCATCGAGGAGATCGGGAAAGGCCGGACCGCCGACCAGCAGTGCGACGGGCCCATCCGGCGCGGCGGGCCCTGCGCCCTCGCGCGCGGCGGAGAGCGGCATTCCGATCTCGACGACGTTGGGGGCGGCCGGAATCCGGTATTGCGCCGTGGTGATGACGAGGTCGAAGCCGCGCGTGGCGCCCGCCGGCCGGCCGAGGCAGACGGCGCGGGTGCGGCCCTCGGCAAGGCGCTTGATGCGGAGCGCCAGCCGGCTGGCGGAGGCTTCCGCACAGAGCAGCAAATCGGGCCAGGGTGGTGCGAGACTGCGCGTGGCCTGCTTCACCTCATGGCGCCAGCCCGTGGCGCGGGCGAGCGCCAGCATCTGGTCGAGGTCGCCCTTGCGGCCGCCGGACAGGATCCAGACGAGCGGGTCAGCGGCCATGCTGCCCGGCCTCCGCCTCACGGAGCACCGCGCGGTAGCTGTCGAGGAGGCCCGAGAGGATCTTGTCCCAGCTGAACGCGAGCGCGCGGGCGCGGGCGGCCTCGCCCATCCGCTTGCGAAGTGCTGGATCGCCCGCCAGTGCCGCGAGACGATCGGCGAGCAGGGCCTCGTCGCGGGCACTCACGAGATGGCCGGTGATACCCTCCTCGACCAGCGAGTTGCTGCCGCTGGCGATGGCGTTGACGGCTGGAAGGCCGCTCGCCATGGCCTCGAGCGTCACGTTGCCGAAGGTCTCGCTCTCGCTCGGGAAGAAGAAGATGTCGGAGGAGGCATAGGCGCGCGCCAGATCCTCGCCATGGAGGAAGCCCGCGAAGACGCCATGCTTCAGCCCGGCCCGGAGGCTCGCCATCTCGGGGCCATCGCCGATGACCAGTGGCTTCACCCTGAGGCCCCGGCCGGTCAGCGTGTTCAGGACGCGCATGAAGATCGCCGTGTTCTTCTCCTTGACGAGGCGCCCGGCGAAGCTGATCGCCACCTCGTCGTCTGCGATGCCCATCTGCCGCCGCCACGCCATGTCGCGCTTCTCCGGCGAGAACAGGGCGCTGTCCACGCCGCGCGCCCAGATCTCGACCTTCGAAGGGTCCCCCTCGCGGCGCAGGATCTCCGCCATCGATTCGGATGGCGGATAGACGCGGCGCACGCGGCTGTAGAAGTGGCGCATGTAGCGCTGGCCAAGCTTCTCGAACAGGCCGAGCCCGTAGAAGCGGAGATAGGTGTCGTAGCGGGTGTGGTAGGAGGCAACCACCGGCACCTTCCAGCGCTCCGCCAGCTTCAGCGCCTTGTAGGCGGCAATGTCGGGAACCGCGATGTGGAGGAGCGTCGGGCGGAACGCCTCGAGCCGCTCCCGCGCCTCCTTCGAAAGGCCGAGCGCCACGCGGTATTCGGGGCGCGTCGGGATGGCCATGGAAGGCACGGGCACGAGTTCGCCCACCGACTGGAAGGCGGGCTTCTCCGCCACGGGCGCGAAGACGAGCACGGGGATTTCACGCGCCTCGAGGAAGGCCACGAGGCGGTTCAGCGTCAGCGCCACGCCGTCCTTGATGTAGTTGTAGTTCCCGGTGAACAGGGCGACCCGCAATTCGGGTGCGGGCGGCCCTGCCTCCTGGCTCACGCTGGTCCTCAGGCCGCGAGCTTGAGTTCGCTCAGCGGCGGGGCCTTCTTCATCACCTCGATCGAGTCGTGGCGGATGTAGTTCTTCTCCATCGCCTCCTTGATCTGCTGATCGGTGACGAGGCCCTCCTCATAGGCGCCCTTCAGGAGTCCGAAGAAGAACGCCTCCTGCCGCGGATCGGGGTGGCGGGCATAGCGGCCCAGGAGCGCATGATCGCCGAACAGCTTGCGGCGCATGCGCATGATCCAGCCGATGACGGGCACGAACTCAGTGGGCGTGTAGTCGACCTTGAGGCCGGTCTTCCACGGCTGGGTGCGCCGCCTGGTGTTGTGGATCATCTTGGTCTTGGGCGTCAGCTTGTCGAAGTCGTTCCACTCGTCCTCAAAGGTGCCGATGGTGTTGCGGTCCTCCATGAGGAGCGAGATCCAGTTGTGATAGTCGCGCTTGCCCTCGAACAGCTCGTGGAAGCCCTTCTCCACGTCCCAGTGGGTGAGCTTGGCGCAGTCGAGCAGCATGACGGAGGAGGCAAAGGCCCCGTTCTTGAACTTGGAGCCGCGGCACATGATGGCCTTGCCCTGCATGTCGCGGCTCAGGAGCTCCCACACGTCCTGCACGGCGAAGACATCGGGGTCGACGACCAGGGCGCGGCCCTGGTAGCCCATCAGCTTCGGCGGCATGAAGCGGGTCAGGGTGAAGGACTGCAGGTCGTTCTCGTGCCAGACACGCTTGACGCCATGTCGCATGTAGGTCTGGCCCTCGCGCTGGGCGAAGAAGGGATAGGCCTCCTGCTGCATGATGGTGACGTCGAACTTGTCGGCGTGCTTCGAATTGCGCTTCATCGAGTAAGCCGAGACGATGGCGCCGATCGACTGCTTGGAACTGGTCTGGATGAAGATGTGAGGCCGGGTGGCCCCTGCATTCCCGGTCGAAGCCATGAGAATCCCCGAAAGGTTTGTTTACGAAGAGCCCCTCTATCATGTAGTGACCCGGGGTTCAAACGCCGCCTCGGCACGGCTTGCTGTCAAAGGTCTAAACGGTTGCAAATCCGGGAGAATTCTGTCCCCCAACGCGCTGCTCCAAGGGTGTGGATACTGCAGAGCCCGCATTCGGGCGACAACACCCAGCTCCGGGCGCTGGCCGCGGCACTAGGCTGGCCCGTGGAGGTCAAGCGGCTGGTCTATCGCCCGCATGAGGGCGTGCTGCGGCTGTTCAGCCTGGCGAGTCTCAAGGGGGTGGACCTTGCCCGCTCGAGCCCGCTCGCGCCGCCCTGGCCGGACCTCGTGATCTGCTCGGGCAGGGGGGCGGAGGCGGTCTGCTTCTGGCTCAGGCGGCAGAACCCGAAGCTCCGCATCGTGTTCGTGGGCTCGCCATGGTCCGGCCTGTCCCGCTTCGACCTGGTGATCACCACCCCGCAATACCGGCTGCCCGGCGCACCGAACGTGCTGCACAACGCGCTGCCCCTGCATGACGTGACGCCGGAAAGACTGGCGGAGGAGGCGGCCCGGCAGGAGGCATCGGTGGCGCATCTGCCGCGCCCCTTCACCGCCGTGCTGGTAGGCGGCAGCAGCGGGCCCTATCTGTTCACTCAGGAAGCCGCCAGAAGGCTCGGGCGGGTGGCGAGCCGGATCGCGGCGGCGCGCGGCGGTTCGCTCCTTGTCACCACCAGTGCGCGCACCGGCAAGGCGGCGGCGGAGGCACTCGCCGCGGCCATCAGCGTGCCCCACGTCCTCTACCGCTGGCAGGGGCCTTCGGAGGACAATCCGTTCCATGGCTTCCTTGGTCTCTCCGACGAGATCGTGGTGACGGCCGATTCGGTCTCGATGCTGGCGGAGGCCTGCGCCACCGGCCGCCCGGTCCATCTCTTCGACATCGAGGAGGGCCGCTTCGCCATGCGGGCGGAGCGGGGCGGCGAGGCCGAAGCGCTGCCGCCCATCGGCTGGCGCGGCCGCAATATCGAGACGACGCTGTTCCGCTTCCTGATCAACCACCTGCCGGCGCGCTTCTCGCGCGATCTCAGGATCTTCCACCAGGCGCTCACGGCCAGCGGCAAGGCCAGCTGGCTGGCCGACGACGCGGTTCCCGAGCCAAGGCCGCCGCGCACGGCTGAGCCCAATGCCGAGCTCGCCCAGTCGGTGGCTCGCATCCGGGAGCTTTTTGGCCTATGAGCGGCGGGATTTCGATTGGCCGGGGTTCCTGATCCGATGTCAGATTCGAGGACCGATGAGGCTGCCCTGAGCCTCAGCGACCGCATCGTCCTGCTGAAGGGGGCCGCCTGGAAGGCGCTGCTGCGCCATGCCGAGGCCCTGGCGTATCGCGTGGCGGGGCTCCCCATGGCGGTGCGTGGCCTGTTCGCGGCAAAGCCCGAGGATAGTCTGCCGCCCGCCGCCTTCCTCCACCGCTTCTATGCGTCAAGCTACTGGCGCCTGCCGCTGGGGCCGCTCAAGGGGCTTGCCGCCGCCGTGCTGTGGCCCATCGCACTCGTCGTGGCGGTGATCCTGTTCACCGGGCGCAACGGCCGCGCCATCGCGCAGCGCTCCGGCGTCGGCATTCTTCAGCAGGTGTTGGGGCAGGTGGAGATGGCGGCGCGCCATGCCATCGCGCCCTTCTGGTACTATATGTTCGAACTCTACCTGCCGGAACGGCGGCGGCAGGCCTCTCTCTATCTCACTGCGCATGAGACGATCGGGCCCGCCTATTCGCTGCTGCAGCCGCCCCCGGGTGCGGACGGCATGGACGACAAGATCTGGTTCGCCGAGCACTGCCATGAGCAGGCCGTCAGGGCCGTTCCGGTCCTCATGCATTTCTCGAAGGGCGAGCGGCAGCCGCTGAAGGGCGGCAGTGAGGCGCTTCCCGACGGTGATCTCTTCGTGAAGCCGCGCTCCGGGAGCGGCGGTCACCGCATGGAGCGCTGGGACACGCTGGGTGAGGGCCGCTACCGCAACGCCCATGGCGAGATCCTGGACCGCGAGGCGCTGATGGAGAAGCTCTCCCGCCAGTCGCTGAAGGACGATTTCCTGGTGCAGCCGCGGCTTCACAACCATCCCGCACTCGATGACATTTCGAATGGCGCGCTCGCCACGGTGCGCCTTCTCACTTGCCGCAACGAGCAGGGCCGGCCCGAGGCTACCAACGCCGCCTTCCGCATGGCGATCGGCAATTCGGTCGTCGACAATTTCCACCAGGGCGGGCTGGCGACGGAGGTCGATCTCGCAACCGGCGTGATCGGCATCGCCTCGGACATCGGGGTTCGCCCCGACGTCGGCTGGCGCGACACGCACCCCGTCTCCGGCGCCCGTTTTGCGGGCCGGACCCTGCCGCACTGGCCAGAGGTGGTAGCACTCGCCGTTCGCGCGCATGAGGCCTTCCCGGAGCGCGTCATCGTGGGCTGGGACGTCGCCATGCTGGCCGATGGCGCCATGATCGTCGAAGGCAACGGCAAGCCCGACCTCGACATCCACCAGCGCGCCGAAAGACGCCCCGCCGGCAACGCCAGGATCGCGCATCTCCTCGTCTTCAACGTGCGGAAGGCCCGGGCGGCGGGCGGCTGATGCCGCAATGCACAACGGATTGAAGCAGGGCCCCCGATTTGCTAGGAGGGCCCATCAAACTCAGGTTGAAGAGCAGTTCAGGAATGCAGCTTCCGACGATCTACGACATCCGCACCGGCATGCGCCGCCTCGTTTCGATGGGCTCCGTGGTGCTGCCGCGCGAGACGGGCGTTCGCGCCGAACGCTGGTTCCGCGGCTATGAGGACAAGAAGAAGCTTGAGAACGCCGATGGCGTGATCGTTTCCTTCGGCAAGAGCGGGCGCACCTGGCTGCGCGTGCTGATCTGGCGCTACTTCGCCAAGAAGAATGGCTTCGCGGCAGACGGCATCAGCGAGTTCGACGAGTTCCGGCTCAAGAACCCGAACGTGCCGGTGCTGTTCTTCACGCATGACAACTACCTGAAGGACTTCGTGGGCCACGACCGCAAGGCCGATCTCTATGGCGATGCCCGCGTCGTCCTGCTGCTGCGCGACCCGCGCGACACGGCGGTCTCGCAGTTCTTCCAGTGGAAGCACCGCATCGTGCCGCGCAAGAAGGTCCTGAACAACTATCCGCTGGGCGACATCGATCTCCACGGCTTCATCACCTCCGAGCAGTCCGGCATTCCGAAGATCATCGACTTCATGAATGCCTGGGCGCGCGAGATGAAGCAGATGCCGAACCTCCTCGTCGTCAAGTACGAGGACCTCCGCGCCGACACCAAGAACGAGCTGCGCCGCGTGCTCTCCTTCTTCGGCCAGCAGCCGAGCGAGGAAGAACTGGACGACGCCGTTTCCTTCGCCTCTGTCGAGAACATGCGCCGCATGGAACTCGAGAACGCCTCCAAGGCCGGCGCCCACCGCAGCCTGAAGCCCGCCGACGCCAGCGACCCCTCGAGCTTCAAGGTCCGCCGCGCCAAGGTCGGCGGCTGGCGCGACTACGTGACGGAGGAACAGTCCGACGCCATTGACAAGATGGTGAAGGAGAAGCTGGATCCGGTGTTCGGATATGTGTGAGGGCGTGGCCAGCGCCCGCCGGAACCCCGCTCGATGCTGAAGGTCCTCAAGCTCTTCTTCCGCAACCGGGAAGCCAATCCCTATCTCGTTGTCCTGTGCATGCTGCTCGCCAGCCTGGCGGAGGCAGTCGGCATCGGGTCGCTCATCCCTGTCATCACACTGGCCTCAGGCGGAGCGGAGAGCAACTCCCCCCTCGCCAAGACACTGAACGACGCGTTCCACTGGATCGGCATCACGCCGACGATCGGCGTCCTCGTCATCATCGTGGCGGTCTTCATGCTGCTCAAGGCGCTGTTGACCTACATTGCCATGGCCTATGCCGCGACCGCGGCGGCGCGGGTCTCGCTCAAGCTGCGCGAGGATCTCATCACCGCCGTCCTCAATGCGCGCTGGAGCTATTTTTCTGACCAGCGGAGCGGCAAGATCGCCGGCATCATGGGGCGTGAGACCGCCATGGCGGCGGAAGCCTATGTGACGGCGGCGATGGTGGTGGCCGCCATCATCCAGACCATCGCCTACGCGGCGATCGCCTTCAGCATCAACATGACGCTCGCCGCCGTGGCGATTACCACGGGCGTCCTTATCGCCTTGGTGCTCAACCATTATGTGAACGTGGCGCGCAAGACCGGCTACCAGCAGACCGACCGCATGATCAGAATGATCAACTACACGGTCGACATGTTCGCCAACATCAAGCCGCTGAAGACCATGAACCGCCAGGGCCCGATGCTGGCGTCGATCAACTCGCTGTCGGTGAAGCTCAGGTCGGCCTTCCTGAAGCGGGAACTGGCCAAGGCCGCCCTGTCGCGCGGCAGTGACGCCCTCAAGGCGATCGTCGCGGCCGTGGCGATCTACGTGTCCAGCGTCTATTTCAGCATTCCATTCGCGGACCTCGTCGTCTCCGCCATCGTGTTCAGCCAGATTCTCTCCGTGATCTCGAAGCTTCAGCGGATGATCCAGGTTGCGGTCACGCTCGAGGCCTCGTTCGTCAGCACCATCGAAGCCATCACCGAGGCGAAGGAGGCGGTGGAGCCGCAGACCGGCAGCATCAGGCCTGATGCCGGAGCCATCCCCTGCCGCTTCGAATCAGTCAGCTTCTCGCATGGCGACCGCCGGATCCTGAACGGCGTCTCGCTCGAGATCCCGCCCGGTGAGATCACCGTGCTGAGCGGCCCTTCGGGCTCGGGCAAGACCACGATCGTGGACCTTCTCCTGGGTCTGCACCGGCCGCAGGAAGGCCGCATCCTGCTGGGCAATGATCCGATCGAGACCGTCGACCTTGCCGCATGGCGCCAGCAGATCGGCTATGTGGCGCAGGAGCTGACCCTGTTTCACGACACCGTGCGGATGAACCTCACGCTGGGCGATACCAGTGTTCCGGAGGCCGACATCCAGGCCGCCCTTGCG
>JADCDC010000470.1 GCA_020252385.1 Aestuariivirga sp. | reverse complement strand
TTGTCGGCAAACAGCGTCGCCAGCGCGAGGCCCAGCAGGAATTCCACCGGCACGCAAACCATCATCACGAGCAGCGTGCGCCAGAGTGCCGACCACAGCCGGCTGTCATGCAGGATGTCGGCATAGTTGGCGAAGTTGTTCCACATCTCGAAGGCCAGGGGCCAGGCCTTGCCGGACAGCGGCGACCAGTCGGTGAGCGAGATGTAGAGCTGCATCAGCAGCGGAAACAGCGAAATGAACAGCACCAGCACCTGTGCCGGCAGGGTCAGCCGGAAACCGAGGCGCTGGTCTTCCACGCGGGCGTCTTCGATGTGGGAGGCGCTCATTGCTTCAGCGCTCCGAAGGTGAGGCCGCGCACCAGATGCTTCTGGATCACGATGCCAAGGACAACGGGCGGGACTGCGGCGATGAGGCCGAGCGCTGCCTTTGCGCCATAGAGCTGCCCCGTCATCGAAGAGGAGAGCGAAGCCATGTAGACGGGGATCGTCACCCATTCGCGCGTGGTGAGCAGCAGCGCGATGAGATAGTCCGACCAGTTGAGGATGAAGACGAAGAGCGCGGCGGAGGCAAGTGGTGCGCGCATCATCGGCAGCGTGATGCGCCAGAATACGCGCGCTCTCGAGCAGCCTTCGACGAGGGCCGCCTCCTCGATCTCGCGTGGCATGTCGTCGAAGAAGGTCTTCATCAGCCAGAAGGCGAAGGGTAGCGTCACGATGCCGTAGATGAGTGCGAGGCCCCACCACGTGTCCATCATGTTGAGGAAGGACCACATGATCATCACGGGGATCATCACTGCCATCGGTGGAAAGAGGCGCAGCTGGATCAGGGCCAGTGGCAGGTTGCCACCAGAGCCGAAGCGCGAGAGACCATAGGCGGCCGCCGTACCTGCTCCCATGGCGATGAGCGTGCCGAAGCCCGCCGAAAGCAGTGACGACAGGATCGGTTTGGCTGCCGTGCGGTCCAGCGCCACGATGAGGTTCGAGGTGCTTTCGCCGAAGATGAAGCGGAAATTGTCGAGCGTCGGCGCCTTGGGGAACCATGTGAGGTCCGCGCCCGCCGCCTGCCATTCGGCAACCGGCTTGAAGGCCATCGACGCCATCCACAGGATCGGCACCAGCGTGATCGCCGTGGCCGCCAGGATGGCGACGTAGCGGAAGGCCTCGTAGGCGGTGGAGCGTCGCATTCAACCAGGACCGTTGCGGGGAACAAGGGCCGGAGCGGCGGTGAAGCCGCTCCGGCAGTTGACCGTCTCAGGGAGGAACGACAGGTCAGCTTCAGGCAGGATCGAGCACCGTGGGCCAGGCCGCCTTGTTGGCCTTGACCGCCTCGATGATCTTGTTCTCGCCGGTGCGGCGCGTGATCTTCTGCCACTCGGCTGCGGCATCCGTCATCGCCTGCTCCGGCGTCTTGGCGCCAGTCAATGCCGCCATCAGGTTCTCATCCAGCGCATTGTGGAAGGCCGTGGCGCCGGCAAAGTTGATGGTGGGCACCGAGCGCGCGACCGTCTCGCGCACCACGTCCATGTGATAGGCGTGATACGTCTCGCGCACCAGGGGATCGCTGAAGTCGGAGATGCGGAAGGGATCGAAGTAGCCACCGGGGTTCGCCGTCATCCAGGCATAGATGCGGCTGGAGCCAAGCCACTGGAGCAGCAGATAGGCCAGCTCCTGGTTCGGTGACTGCGCACTCACCATGCCGGTGAGCGAGAACCACAGGACCGAGCGGCTGACGATCTTGCCGTCGACCTCATGTCCCGGTGGCAGCATGGAGCCGACCTTGCCCGTCACCTTGGAACCCGCGTTCCCCGGGTTGTCGAGGAACTTGGGCAGGTTGGAGAAGGCGCAGGTCATGGCCGCCGTGCCGTTGCCGAAACTGCCATACTGCTCCGGCCAGCCCCAGCTGATGGCGTCAGGCGAATGGTGGCTGAGCGAGTCGACATATTCCTTCGTCGCCGCAATGCCCTTCTCGGAGTTGATGAGCGGCATGCCGTCATCTCCGAAGAGATACTGGTTGGGCGACGACATCGAGGCATAGCGCTGGTACCAGTTGGTATAGCCCCAGCCCTGGTTGCGGAGATCGGTCGAGCCGAACATTCCCTTGTCGGGACGGTGGAAGAAGGCGGCGATGTCACCCTGCTGCTTCCAGGTACGCGGCGGGGCAAGGTCATAGCCGTACTTGTCCTTGAAGGCCTTCTGCTCGGCAGGATCCGAGAACAGGTCGGTGCGGTAGACCCAGCACTGGAAGTCGCCGTCGAGCGACACGCCATAGGTGGAACCGCGATACTGGTTGAGCAGCGCAACACCCTGCTTGCCGCCGACATAGCCGCGCTCCGGGTCATCCCACTCGGGCTTGTATTGGGCCACGAAGTCGTCGAGCTTGGCGATGCCGCCGGACTCGGCCAGGTCGCCCAGACGGTTCCAGTCTGTCGAGTAGATGTCGAAGCCGCCGGCCTTGGTCGAGATGTCCTGCATCGTCTTGGTGAATTCCTGCCCGTTCGGCAGGCCGACGATCTCGATGGCGATCCCGGTTTCCTTCTCCCACAGGTCCTTGATCGTCGGTGCACCCGCCGGGAAGGGCTGGGTCAGCTGTCCGATGGAGCCGTCGGACAGGCCCACCACGATCTTGGCCGGGGCCTTGCCCGCGGCCTTGAGTGCCTTGGCGCCTTCGATGGCGCGGCCTTCCGGTGTATCCGGGCCATACTGGTAGCGCTCGCTGCCGGCGAAGCCGGTCGGGCCGCCGATCATGCCCTGCGCCAGCGCATCATTGCCCGCCGCGCGCGAGGGGCGGATGAAGCGCGGCGCCAGGCCAGCCGCAGCTCCGAAGGCGGCGAACTTACCTGTCGTCGAAAGCAAATGCCGACGCGAGACGCGAAATTCTGTGGTCATTGTTTCCTCCCTGTCAGGACACTCTTGGTGGTGACCTACATGATTGGATATGAGGAAAAACATACTCAAGTCAAATCAAAAGTAATCATTTTGCAACGCACAAATGATGAATGCAGTTCGAAACAAGGCTGTTTTCACACCAAATGCCCGCAAGAACACGTAAATCGGCCCGCCATGCTGTCCCTGATGGGATTCCGTGCTGCGATACACGCCAAAACACGTCATTTTTCATCATTTACAAGCTCCGGATTCGATGGCAACAGTGAGGTCACCTT
>JADCDC010000047.1 GCA_020252385.1 Aestuariivirga sp. | reverse complement strand
CCTGCTGGCGGAATGGGGGATCGACATGATGCAGGGCAAGCTGTTCGGCGAGGCGGAAACGCTTCCGCCGGTGACCGACCCCGGGCCACCGCAGGCGGATCAGACGATGGCGGAATTCGCCGCCAGCCTTGAGGGCGAACTGGCGAGGCTCCGCCAGGCGCTGAGCCAGCTGGACGAGGCATTCAAGGCGCCGCGGCGCGGCACCGGTTGAAGCCTATTTGTTGGCGATGGTGTCGATCTTCTGCTGCATGGCGGCAAGCTGGTCCTTCAGCGCCTGCAGTTCGTCCCTGGCGGCGGCGGGATCGGCCGCCGGCTTTCCGGGTGCGGGCGCACCCGGCACGGCCCCGCCCATGGCGGCAGCGAAGGGGTTGAACACCTTCATCGCGTCGTTGAACATGGCCATGTTGCGCTGCGCATGGTCCTGCATGGCCTTGAAGGGATCGGCTCCCCAGGCCTCCAGCATCTGGGAGCGGAACTTTTCCTGCTCCTTGCCGAGGTTCTCCAGCGAGAACTCGAGGAAGCCCGGCACGAAGGCCTGCATCGAATCGCCATAGAAGCGGATGAGCTGGCGGAGGAAGTTGATGGGCAGCAGGTTGGTGCCCTTGTTCTCTTCCTCGAAGATGATCTGGGTCAGGACCGAGCGGGTGATGTCCTCGCCCGTCTTGGCGTCATAGACCAGGAAATCGGTTCCGCCCTTGACCATGGTGGAGAGGTCGTCGAGGGTGACATAGGTGCTGGTGGAGGTGTTGTAGAGCCGCCGGTTGGCGTATTTCTTGATGACCACGGCGCTTTGCGGCGCTGCCTTCTCTTCGCTCACCGGATCCTCCTTACGCGGGCACCTTGAGCCCACGCCGATAACCGGACTTTTGAGAGCTCTCCCTGTGGAAAACCTTGCTCTCCGCACTGCACAATTGCAAGCGCAAAAATTTTCCGCAGGGCACCTCATCAAGACCTATGTCGCATTGCACAAATGATGATAAAGAGACCATAAGCTCAGGCATAATCAACAAGGAGGCTTTCATGGCCGGAACTGGAAATGGGATCGTTATCGTCTCGGCGGCGCGTACGCCGGTGGGGACCTTCAACGGTGCGTTGTCGAGCGTTGCGGCGTCCTACCTCGGCACGGTGGCGCTGAAGGCCGCCATGGCGCGCGCCAAGGTGGAGGGTGCCGAGGTGGACGAGGTGATCCTCGGCCAGATCCTTACCGCGGGCCAGGGCCAGAACCCCGCCCGCCAGGCGGCGATCAACGCCGGCATTCCCAATGAGAGCCCCGCCTGGGGCATGAACCAGCTGTGCGGATCGGGCCTCCGGGCCGTGGCGCTGGGCATGCAGCAGATCGCCTCCGGCGACGCCAAGATCGTGGCCGCCGGCGGTCAGGAGAGCATGAGCCGGGCCCCGCACGTGGCGCATCTGCGCGAGGGCGTGAAGATGGGCGACTGGTCGCTGGTCGACACCATGATCAAGGACGGGCTGTGGGACGCCTTCAACGGCTATCACATGGGCAACACCGCCGAGAACGTCGCCCGCCAGTGGCAGATCACCCGCGAAACCCAGGACGAGTTCGCGGTGAAGAGCCAGAACAAGGCGGAAGCTGCCCAGGCGGCCGGCAAGTTCAAGGACGAGATCGCCCCCGTCACCATCTCGACCCGCAAGGGCGACGTGACGGTGGACCAGGACGAATACATCAAGAAGGGCGTCACCCTCGATTCGGTTGCCAAGCTGAAGCCGGCCTTCGCCAAGGACGGGTCGGTGACCGCCGCCAATGCCTCCGGCATCAATGACGGTGCGGCCGTGGTGCTCCTGATGAGCGAGGCCGAGGCCTCCCGCCGCGGCCTTGAACCCCTGGCCCGCATCGCCTCCTGGGCGAGCGTCGGCGTCGATCCGGCGATCATGGGCACCGGCCCCATCCCGGCGTCGCGCGCGGCGCTGAAGAAGGCCGGCTGGAAGGTCGAGGACCTCGACCTGGTGGAGGCGAACGAGGCCTTCGCGGCGCAGGCCTGCGCCGTCAACAAGGACATGGGCTGGAACCCCGACATCGTGAACGTGAACGGCGGCGCCATCGCCATCGGCCACCCCATCGGCGCCTCGGGCGCGCGCGTGCTGAACACGCTGCTGTTCGAGATGAACCGCCGCAACGCCAAGAAGGGCCTCGCCACGCTGTGTATCGGCGGCGGCATGGGCGTTGCCATGTGCGTGGAAAGGTAATTCCATCCGGCGCTGCCTTCTTTTTCCCCCTCGCCCCCACGCATGTGGGGGAGAGGGAGGGGTGAGGGGGTGGCGCCGCGCGTGAGATGTCGGAGGCGGGACTCGTGGAGAGACCCCCTCACCCTTCCCTCTCCCCTGAGGGGGAGAGGAAGAAGAAACAGGAATCATGGAGGAAAAAATGGGACGTGTTGCAGTGGTCACCGGCGGAAGCCGTGGCATCGGGGCGGCGATTTCGAAGGCGCTGAAGGCGGCGGGCTACAATGTGGCCGCCAACTATGCCGGCAATGACGAGGCGGCGGCGAAGTTCAAGGCCGAGACGGGCATTCCGGTCTACAAGTGGGACGTCTCGAACTACGAGGCCTGTGTCGCGGGCCTCAAGCAGGTCGAGGCGGATCTTGGGCCCGTGGAGGTGCTGGTCAACAACGCCGGCATCACGCGCGACGCCATGTTCCACAAGATGACGCCGCAGCAGTGGAACGAGGTGATCAACACCAACCTCAACTCCCTCTTCAACATGACGCAGCCGATCTGGGGCGGCATGCGCGACCGGAATTTCGGCCGCGTCATCTGCATCTCCTCCATCAACGGCCAGAAGGGCCAGATGGGCCAGGCCAATTATTCCGCCGCCAAGGCGGGTGACATCGGCTTCGTCAAGGCGCTGGCGCAGGAAGGTGCCGCCAAGGGCATCACCGTCAACGCCATCTGCCCGGGCTACATCGCCACCGAAATGGTCAAGGCCATTGCCCAGGACGTGCTCGAAAAGCGCATCCTGCCGCTGATCCCCGTGGGCCGCCTGGGAGAGCCCGAGGAGATCGCCCGCGCGGTGCTCTTCCTCGCCTCCGACGAGGCGGGCTTCATCACCGGCTCGACCCTGTCCGCCAATGGCGGCCAGTACATGATGTAGGGCGTTCCCGCCCGATCCTGTCCCGATCATGATGCCCGCGCTTGACGCGGGCATCTTTCATTATGCAACAAGGGTCATGGAACTGAACGCGAAGGAGCTTGCCTGCGAGCGCGGGGGACGGATCGTCTTCCGCAACGTCGCGCTGTCGCTGAAGCCCGGGCAGCTGATGCAGCTGACGGGGCCCAACGGCTCCGGCAAGTCGTCCCTGCTCCGCCTCATCGCCGGGCTGAACGAGGCGCAGGCGGGCGTGATCGCGCTCGAGGGCGGCGACGCCGAACTCACCATCGGCCAGCAGGCGCATTACATCGCGCATCAGGAGGCGGTGAAGACGGCGCTGACCGTGCATGAGAACCTCGCCTTCTGGCGCGACTTCATGGGTGGAGGCGATGTCGAGGAGGCGCTCGCGGCCTTCGATCTCACCAGGCTTTCAAGCTATCCCGCGGGGCTGCTCTCCGCCGGCCAGAAGCGGCGCCTGGCACTGGCCCGGCTGCTGCTGGCGCCGCGCGTCCTCTGGCTTCTCGACGAGCCGACGGTGGGGCTCGACACCGCCTCGCTCGCACGGCTGGCAAAGGTGATGGCCGCACAGCTTGACCGGGGCGGCATGATCATTGCGGCAACGCATGTGCCGCTGGGGCGCGAGCCGGACCTCCGGCTGGACCTCGGGGTGGCCGCATGAAGCTGCTCCTCGCCCTGATCCGGCGTGATCTGGCGCTCAGCCTCCGGCAGGGCGGCGGTGCTGGCACGGCGCTCGGCTTTTTCCTCGCCGTCGTCGTGCTGCTGCCCATCGGCATCGGGCCGGACCAGGCGCTGCTCGCCCGCATCGCGCCGGGTGCCTTGTGGATCTCGCTCCTGCTCTCCGTGCTGCTCTCGGCCGACCGCATCTTCCAGCAGGACTACGAGGACGGCTCGCTCGACATCATGACCATGGGACCCGTGCCCTTCGAGCTGGTGGCACTCGCCAAGGCCGCGGCGCACTGGCTCTCGACCAGCCTGCCGCTTGCCATCGCGGCACCGCTCCTTGGCTTCCTGGTCAACCTGGAGCCTCAGGCGATCCTGCCGCTCGCCGCGTCGATGGTGCTGGGCTCGGCGGCACTCTCGCTCCTGGCCGCGGTGGGTGCCGCGGTGACGGTGGGGCTGCGGCGCGGCGGGCTCCTCGTGTCGATCCTGGTGCTGCCACTTTACGTGCCCGTCATGATCTTCGGGCTTTCGGCCTCCCAGCCGGGCGCTGCCCCGGGCCTCACCACCGCCTCGCTGCTGATCCTCGCCGCCATCACATTGGTGAGCCTGGTGGTTTCCCCCCTTGCCTCGGCTGCGGCACTGAGGTCCTATCTGAAATGACAAAGGCTCACTAGATAAGCGCCATGCAGTATCTCGCCAATCCAACCCGGTTCCTGAAGATCGCCAATGCCGTGCTGCCCTATGTCTGGGCGATCACCATCGGGCTCTTCGCCATCGGCCTCTACGGCGGCCTCGTGACCTCGCCCCAGGACTACCAGCAGGGCGAGACGGTGCGCATCATGTATGTCCACGTGCCGGCCGCCTGGATGGCGTTGTTCGTCTATTCGGTGATGGCGCTGGCCAGTGCCGTCGCGGTGATCTTCCGCCACCCGCTGGCCGATGTCGCGGCCAAGACCGCCGCCCCCATCGGCGCCGTCTTCTGCTTCCTGGCGCTCGCCACGGGCTCGCTGTGGGGAAAGCCCATGTGGGGCGCCTGGTGGGTGTGGGACGCGCGGCTGACCTCGATGTTCGTGCTGATGCTGCTCTACATCGGCTACATGGCGATCTGGGCAGCCATCGAGGACCCGCACCGCGCCGCCATGGTGGCGCGCGTCGTAGCGCTCGTCGGCTTCATCAACGTGCCGATCGTCAAGTTCTCGGTCGACTGGTGGAACTCGCTCCACCAGCCCGCCAGCGTGTTCCGCATGGATGGGCCGACCATCCACGGCTCCATGCTGTGGCCGCTGCTCGTCATGGGGCTGGCCTATTCCTTCCTGTTCCTGGCGCTGCACCTGGTGTCGATCCGTGCCGAGGTGGCGGCGCGCAAGATCCGCCAGATCCATATCGCCGAGATCGGAGAGCGCTGATGGATTTCTCCGCCAACCATATCGGCTTCGTGCTCGCCTCCTACGCGATCAGCGTACTGATGATCGGCGGGCTCATCATCCAGGTGCTGCGGCGCGACAGGAAGCTCCGCGCCGAGGCCACGCGGCTTGAAGCCCAGCGCAAGGCGCAGCACCCATGAGCCAGAAGGACAACGCAGAGGGCGGCGCACCGGAGGCCAGGCGCTCGCGCCTGTCGCTGGTGCTGATCCCGGTCGTGGTCTTCGCCGCCATCGCCGCGCTGTTCTGGAAGGGCCTGTCGGGCGAGCCTTCCAAGATCCCCTCCGCCCTCATCAACAAGCCGGTGCCGGAATTCACGCTTCAAGCCGTGCCGGGTGTTGGCGTGCCGGGGCTTGCCACGGCGGACCTCAAGGCGGGCAAGGTGTCCGTCGTCAATGTCTGGGCGTCATGGTGCGCCCCCTGCCGGATCGAGCACCCGCTGCTCACCGAACTCGCCAGGCGCAACGACATCGCGCTCGTCGGCATCAACTACAAGGACGCGCCGGAGAATGCCGCGCGCTTCCTCGGCACGCTGGGCCAGCCATTCGCCGCCATCGGCATGGACAGCAACGGCCGCACCGCGGTCGACTGGGGCGTCTACGGCGTGCCGGAGACCTTCGTCGTCGATGGCGAAGGCAACATCCGCTACAAGCACATCGGGCCCCTGACGCCCGAGTCGATCACCGGTTCGCTGGCAGCGGAGATCGAGAAGGCGAAGACACCGCTCCCGCAGGGCGGAAGCTGACACGGCAACGCCGGTTCCCGCCGGAGGCCCCGGCGGACATGTTCCAATTTCGGGGGGAGAAGGTCAGGCGCGCTTGCGGGACTTGATCTTGCGGGCGGGCTTTGCGGGTTCCTTTTCCTCGATGCGGTCCATCTCGGCGGCGAGCACGGCGAGATTGTCGAGGAAGGACTTGCGGTCGGGAGAGGGGATGAGCGAGAGGAGCTGCTTGTCGACCTCCTCCGCGCCGGGCTGGGCCATCTTCAGCATCTTCTTGCCGATGGCGGTGATGCGGATGGCGTTGGTGCGGCCATCGTCCTTGGTGCGCTTCCGCTGCAGATAGCCCTGGGCGAGGAGCCTCGCCACCAAGTCTGCAAGCGTCGAGCGGTCGATGCCGGTGAGCTTCACGAGTTCGGTCTGGCTCTTGCCGTCATTGGTGTCCACCGCGAGCAGGACGGTGAACTGGCGATGGGTGAGACCTGACTTCCCAACCTCCCCCATGTAGATGAGGCTCGCGTATTGTGCAGCCCGTTTCAGCAAGTGGGATGGTGATCGCGTGAATTGCTTCACGTCCTTGATGGTTGTCATTCGCCCCTTCTCCTGCCCGCATCCCGGCTTGTCGCGAATTGCCGGTTCCTGCGAATTTCCTTGCGTTGCCTCACCGCCGAACGGCCCGCAGCGTGAGGAACCCCCGCCCCGCGGAGCCGCGCACACCTAGCGGCTCAGCCCATGCGCTGCAAGCAAAAAGCTTGACCCGCGACGTGAGCGGATGCTCTTTGCCCGGGATCGAGTTAAGATGATCCGCACACAGATTTCAACACTTGACAAGCGATGAACAGTAAGACTCAGACGGCCTCCTTCCGGCGCGAAATTCCCGCAGGCGACACGCATGAACGCGATGTCTGCGCGACCTGCGGCTTCATCAACTACGTCAATCCGAAGATCGTGACGGGCTCGATCGTCCGGCATGCGGGCAGGATCCTGCTGTGCCGCCGCGCCATCGAACCGCGCAGCGGTTACTGGACATTGCCCGCGGGCTTCATGGAAGTTGGCGAGACGGCGGAGCAGTCCGCGATGCGCGAGGCGCGCGAGGAGGCCAATGCGTCAATCGTGATTGACCGGCTGCTTGCCGTCTACACCATCCCGCGCATCGCCCAGGTGCAGATCATGTACCTG
>JADCDC010000469.1 GCA_020252385.1 Aestuariivirga sp. | reverse complement strand
GCGTTCACCTACGATCCCGGCTTCACTTCGACCGCCTCGTGCGAGTCGAAGATCACCTACATCGACGGCGACGAGGGCGTGCTGCTCTACCGCGGCTACCCGATCGATCAGCTGGCCGAGCACGGCGACTTCCTCGAAACCTGCTATCTCCTCTACTACGGCGAACTGCCGACGCCCTCCCAGCGCAGGGAGTTCGACAAGAACATCACCTACCACACCATGGTGCACGAGCAGATGACCCGGTTCTACCAGGGCTTCCGCCGCGATGCGCACCCGATGGCGGTGATGGTGGCCGTGGTCGGCGCCATGTCCGCCTTCTATCATGACTCGACAGACATCAACGACCCGCGCCAGCGCGAGATCGCCTCGCACCGCATGATCGCCAAGCTGCCGACGATCGCCGCCATGGCTTACAAGTACCATATCGGCCAGCCCTTCGTTTATCCGCAGAACAGCCTCTCCTACGCCGCGAACTTCCTGCGCATGTGCTTCGCCGTGCCGTGCGAGGAGTATGTGGTGAACCCGATCCTGGCGCGCGCCATGGACAGGATCTTCATCCTCCATGCCGACCATGAGCAGAATGCCTCGACCTCGACCGTCAGGCTCGCCGGCTCCTCGGGCGCCAATCCCTTCGCCTGCATCGCCGCCGGCATCGCCTGCCTCTGGGGGCCTGCCCATGGCGGCGCCAACGAGGCCGCCCTCGAGATGCTGCAGCAGATCGGCGATCCCTCCAAGGTTCCGGAATTCATCTCCAAGGTGAAGGACAAGACCTCGCATATCCGGCTGATGGGCTTCGGCCACCGCGTCTACAAGAACTACGACCCGCGCGCCAAGATCATGCAGAAGACGGCGCATGAAGTGCTGGGCGAACTCGGCATCAAGGACGACCCGATGCTGGAAGTGGCGCGCGAACTCGAGAAGGCGGCGCTGTCGGACCAGTACTTCATCGAGCGCAAGCTCTATCCGAACGTCGATTTCTATTCCGGCATCATCCTGAGGGCGCTGGGCTTCCCGACCTCGATGTTCACGGTGCTGTTCGCGCTTGCGCGCACTGTGGGCTGGATCTCGCAGTGGAAGGAGATGATCGAGGATCCTGGCCAGAAGATCGGCCGTCCGCGCCAGCTCTACACCGGCGCGCCGCGCCGCGACTACGTGCCGGCAACACAGCGGGGGAAGTAAGGTCCTTCCCCTTTCGCCCTAGGCGCCGCGCTCGTTCATGAGCATGGCGCCGATCTCGGCCTCGGCCACCTTCTTGCCCTCGACCATCGCCTCTGCCCAGTACTTCCACACCGGCGGACGCTTGTTGGCGAGCTTCACATGGAAATGCACCGTATCACCCGGCACCACGGGCTTGCGGAAGCGCGCCTTGTCGATCGACATGAAGAACACCAGCTTGCCCGCATGCTCGTCACCCAGATGATCGAGCACGAGTGCTCCCGCCGCCTGCGCCATGGCTTCCACCAGCAGCACGCCAGGCATCACCGGGCGCCCCGGAAAATGGCCCTGAAAGAACGGCTCGTTCATGGTGACGTTCTTGATGGCGACCCCGCTCTCCTCGCCATTCATGTCATACATCCGGTCGATGAGCAGGAACGGATAGCGATGCGGCAGGAGCTTCATGATCCGCCCGATGTCGGCTGTCTTCAATTGCGGTGCGGTCGTTGTCTCGCTCATTGCTGCCTGCTCCAAACGTTACGGACGGCCCCTAGAGCATCGTGCGAGCAAGTGGAATCACTTGCGAAGCGTAAGATGCTCCAGATCCAATTGCTTGCGCAACTTATCGCCCTCAAGTGCAAGGGCACTTGAGGGCCCGTTGCGCTAGAGGGCCGTCCGCGGTTGTCTTAAGACGCCGAGAGATCTTCGTCTAGAAGCGGGTGCCGACGGAGAAGCGGAACCACTCGGTCTCGTCGTAGTCGGTCTTGAGCAGCGGATAGGCCGCCTCGAAGCGCAAGGGTCCGAAAGGCGACTGCCAGATGATGCCGGCGCCGACCGACATACGAATGTCCGCCGTGTCGAACACTTCGCAGCCCGGTCCGCTAGCCGTAACGTTCTCGCCGTAGCTGCAATCGCCCTGGCCAGCGGCTTCCGAATCGACACCGGAGTTGAACACCGTGCCGAAGTCACTGAACACGGATCCCTCGATACCCCACTCCTCAGGCAGGAAGACCGGGAAGCTGAGTTCGACAGTGCCGATGGCATAGGTGCGGCCGCCGATCGCATCGGTATCGCCATCGTTGGAACCCTGGCGGGGACCCACGCCCGACACCGCGAAGCCACGGAATGTGTCGGCACCCTTGAAGAAGCGGTCCTGCAGGGGAACGCCGTCGCCGCCCAGGGGCTGCACGTGTCCGGCATTGGCCTCGAGCTTCAGGACGATCGAGTCCTCGTAGAGCGGAATGAAGTACCAGCCACGCGCTTCCACGCTGCCGAAATAGACGTCGCCGCCGAGACCCGCCACCTCGCCGATGAGCTGGCCGCGGAAGCCGTTGGTCGGCCGGTTCGGATTGTCGAGGTTATCCCAGGTGTAGACCGCGCCGACATAGGACTTGAGGGTTACGCCCTCGGTCTCGATGACCGCCGGGGACGCTGACGACTTGGTGATATTCTGGATCGAGCGCCAGGTGAGGCCGTACCTGAGGCTCAGGTTGCTTTCGTCATCGAGGCGGAAGCCGCCCCTCAGCAGGAAGCCCCATTGCTCGGCGGTGTAGGAGGATTCGTCCTCGTTGTTGG
>JADCDC010000468.1 GCA_020252385.1 Aestuariivirga sp. | reverse complement strand
CGAGCTCCAACCCTGAGAACATGGCGCGCGCCGCGGGCTCCATGACGGGTCCCCGCTCGCCGGCCTGCGAGATATAGGGATGATAGATGGCGCGCGCGGGCTCCGCCTTCATCACCTTCTCGTCGAGGCCCTTCAGGAGATCGCCGCGCGACCGCTCCACGCCCTGCCCGGCCAGCACGTCGCGACCCAGGTCGAGCAGCCAGTCGATGTTGAGGGTGGAGGCCATGTTGGACTGGATCTGCGCATACATGCCGGGCACGGGAAAGCACATGGTGTAGCCCGACAGCTCCGCATTGAGCTTCACATGCGCCGCGGAGGGAGCGATCTTCATGTGCATGCCGGTGGAGCCCACGATGGTGCAGCCGGTCTCGCCCTTCGGATCATAGAGACCACCACCCAGCCCCGTGCACAGCACGTCCACATAGCCGAGCGTGATGGGTGTTCCGGGCTTGAGGCCGGTGAGTGCTGCAGCTTGCGGAGTGAGACGGCCCGCGGTTTCGGTGCCCTCGACGATCTCGGGTAACAGCCGCTTCGCATCGGAAGCACCAAGCACGTCGAGGACCTCCGGCGCATAGCTTCGCGTCGCATACTGACCGAAGGTGAAGTTCGCCTCCGAAGGATCGGTGCGCCGGTCGCCCGTGAGCTTGAAGTAGAGCCAATCCTTGCAGTGGAAGCCCGTCGTGGCGCGGGACAGGACCTCGGGCCGGTTACGCGTCATCCACACGAGCTGCATGCTCATCTGGCAGGCATTGACGCCGGTTCCGGTGCGCTTGTAGTGCGCGGGATAGTCCTTGCTGGCGGCGAAGGCCTCGGTGATCGCGGCCGAGCGCGCGTCGAGCCACAGCCAGGCCGGCGCCACGGGCTCGCCCGCCTTGTCGATGAGCCACATGCCATCGCCCTGCCCGGTGACCGAGATGGCGATGAGGCGCGAGGCGAGGTTCGGGATCTTTTCGGTGAGCTCCTTGAGCGTCGCCGCGGTATCCGTCCAGGTGCGCGCCATGTCCTGCTCAGCGCCACCGTCCGGGAAGGTCTGGTAGCGGTTCGGAACGGCCGCGGCGGCGAGCTGCTCGCCCGTCGCGCTGAAGGCCACCGACTTGATGACCGAGGTGCCCGCATCGATGCCGATCAGGATGCCATCGCTCATGCGAGGCTTCCTCCATGGGCGATCGCCATGCCGGTCTCGGGATCGAAGAGGTGGAGATCGCGCGCCGCCACGGCGAGGCTGACGTCGCTGCCCGGCTGGCGCGACACGCGCTCCTGCGAGACGGAGACCACGGTGCGGCCGCCGACCTCCACCGCCACATGGGTCTGGTCGCCCAGCCACTGGCAGGCCATGACCTTGCCGCGCACCGGTCCCTCGCCGAGGTGCAGGGCATGCGGCCGGATGCCGAGCGCCACGCGCGGGGTGCGCGCCAGCTTCGCGCGCAGCGGCTCCGAAATCTCGGCTGCGGGATAGGACAGCGTGGTGCCGCCCTCGACGTCGAAGCGGACCATGTCCGCCACCGCTTTCACCTCCGCGCTGAAGACGTTCATCGGCGGTTCGCCGATGAAGGTTCCGGTGAAGAGGTTGGCGGGCCTCACCTTCAGCTCGGCCGGTGTCGCGTACTGCTGCAGGACACCACCTTCCATCACCGCGATGCGGTCAGCCAGCGCATTGGCCTCCGTCTGGTCGTGGGTGACGAGGATGGTCGTGCACTTGTGCTCGCGCAGGTAATGCTTGATGCGGCCGCGCAGCACGGCGCGAAGCTGCGGTTCGAGCTGGCCCATCGGCTCGTCGAGGAGATAGAGCCCGGCATCGCGCACCAGCGCGCGGCCAAGGCTGGCGCGCTGCTGCTGGCCGCCCGAGACCGAGGAGGGATAGCGGTTCAGGATGTCCGCGATCTCCAGCATCTCGGCCATGGCCTTCACGCGCGTGTTCTGCTCCGCCTGCGGGAGCTTCGAGGCCTTCAGCGCGAAGGACATGTTCTCGCCGATGGTGAGCGGCGGATAAAGCGAATAGGCCTCGAAGGCCATGGCGACGCCGCGTGCGGCGGGCGGCAGCGCGTGGATCGGCTTTCCGCCGAGCACGATCTGGCCGTTCGTCACCTCCTCGAAGCCCGCGATCATGCGCAGCGTCGAGGTCTTGCCGCAGCCCGAGGCGCCGAGCAGCGCCACGATCTCGCCCGGCGCCACGGTGAGGTCCAGCGACCTCACCGCATGGACGTCGCCCTTGCGCGAGCGATAGATCTTGTCGACCTTGCTGAGCACGAGTTCAGCCATCGAGGCGTTCCCCCGTGTCGCGGTCGAAGAGATGCGTGCCCGCCTCGGAAAAGCGCGTGCGAACCCGGGCGCCGGCCTCCGGCACGCGCGCGGTGGCGGGGAATGAAGCGAGGAACTCCCAGCCGCCGGGCGTCTGCAGCAGCAGCACGACGCGTTCATTGAGCGGTGTCACGGCAACGACTTCCGCCTCCAGCCCATCGCCCTCGGTGAGTTCGACGGCCTCCGGCCTGACGCCGAGGATGATGGCGCGGCCGGCACGCGCGGCATGAGCGGGCGCGATGGGCAGCCGCCTGCCGCCGATCATGACATGAGCGCCATCGGCATCGCTTGCGATGACCGTGTCCGCCGTGTTGATCGAGGGATCGCCAAACAGCCGCGCGACGCCGAGGGTCGCTGGGCGCATGTAGATGTCCTCGGGCGGTGCGGTCTGCACGAAGCGGCCGTTGGCCAGCACCGCGATGCGGTCAGCCAGCGCCATCGCCTCCTTGTAGTCCTGCGTCACATAGAGCACGGTCGCCCCGCTCTGGCGCAGAAGCCTGGGGAGTTCGAGCCGCATCTCGAAGCGGAGCTTCGCATCGACATTGCGCAGGGGATCATCGAGCAGCAGGATCTGCGGGCTCGCGGCCAGCGCGCGGGCCAGCGCCGTTCTCTGCTTCTGCCCGTTGGACAGTTCGCGCGGCGCGTGGTTCAGCACATGATCGATCTTGAGGAGCTTCGCCACCCTGGCCACGCCGGACTGGACCATATCCTCCGCCGCACCCGCGGCGCGCAGCGGCGTTGCGATGTTCTCCGCCGCCGACATGTGCGGGAACAGCGCGAAGTTCTGGAAGGCCATGCCGACACCGCGATGCTCGGGCGCGATGTCGGCAACGTCATGCCCGCCGATCTCGATCACACCCGATGTGGGCTCCTCGACGCCTGCGATGAGGCGGAGCAGAATGGTCTTGCCCGTACCGGAGCCGCCGAAGATGACCACAATCTCCCCGGCATCGGCTGTGAGGTCGAGGCCCTCGAAGACCTTGAAGGCCTTGTAGGACTTGGACAGCGACTTGATGGCGAGCTGGCTCATCCCTTGACCGCACCCATGGACAGGCCCTCGACGAGATAGCGCTGCGCATAGAGCGCCAGCGCCAGGGTGGGCGTGATCGAGATGATGATGGCTGCGGCGATCTGGCCATACTGGATGCCCGACGCCGTGACGAAGGCGAGAGCGCCCACCGTGACCGGCTGCTTGTCGGCCGAGGCGAGGATCAGCGCGAAGATGAAATTGTTCCAGGCGAAGATGAAGGCGAGGAGGCCCGCCGCCGCGATGCCGGGTTTCGCCAGCGGAATGGAGATCCGCGTGAAGGTCTTCCACCAGCTGTTGCCGGCAATGCGGTAGGCATGCTCGATGTCGGGGCTGATGTCCTCGAAATAGCCGCGCACGATCCACAGGATCAGCGGCAGGCATATCAGCTGGTAGACCCAGATCAGGCCGATGTAGGTGTTGGTGAGGCCCATCGACTTGAAATAGAGGCTCAAGGGAAGCAGCACGAGAAGGGCCGGGGCGAAGCGGAAGGAGAGGAGCGTGAAGGCAATGTCCTCGCCCAGGCGGAACTTGAAGCGCGCGAAGGCGTAGGCGGCGGGCACGCCGAGGAGGAGCGACAGCGCCACCGAGCACACGGACAGCAGAACCGAGTTGAACATGTTCTGCATGAAGTTGAGCTGCAGGCTGCCCGCCGCGGTCCGGAGCTGGCCGGTGATGAGGGCCGTGTAGTTGTCGATGATCGGCGTGAAGACCACCGAGGGCGGAATCCTGAGGATGGTCTCGTTCGTCTGGAGCGACATGAGGAAGATCCAGGCGATCGGGAAGAGGAAGAAGACGAGAACCAGCGTGATCAGCACGCCGCGCAGCACCTTCTCGAGGGTCGATGTGTGGTCCATGGCTCAGTGCGCTCCATGCGCGCGTTCGCGCAGCTTCAGCCACTGCTTGATGAAGACGTTCGACAGCGCATAGGTGATCGCCCAGAGGATGATCATGAGCGCGGCCGAACGGCCCACGTTGGTGGCCTGGAAGAAGTCGAGATAGGCCTGCACCTGGAAGACGAGGAGCTTGTCGCCGGGTCCGCCCTGGGTCATCGCATAGATGATGTCGAACTGCTGGATCGAGTCGAGCAGGCGGAACAGCGTGGCCGTGATGATGTAGGGCATCAGCATCGGAAGGGTGATGCGGAAGAACACGAAGCTCCGCGGCACGCCATCAAGTGCCGCCGCCTCGAAGGGCGCCTTGGGCAGCGAGCGCAGGCCCGCCAGCAGCAGGATCATCATGAAGGGCGTGTAGACCCAGATGTCAACGAGGACGACGGTGAAGAGCGCGGTCGAGGGATCCGACGCCCACTTGAAGTCGGTGATGCCGACAAGCGTGAGGAGATAGCTCAGCACGCCGAAGTCGGGATGCGTCATCAGCTTCCACATCAGGGCGGCGAGTGCGGGTGCTGTCATCAGCGGCAGCAGCAGCAGGATCGAGGCAATATTGTTGAAGCGCGTGGGCCGCTGCAGGAGGAGAGCGATCGCCAGGCCGATGATCAGCTCGAGGCCGACCGTCAGGAAGGCATAGACCAGCGAGATGTAGACGGTGTTCCAGAACTTCGGGTCGGTGAAGAAGTTGATGTAGTTGTCGAACCAGATGAAGCCCCGCATCTGCGGCAGGTTCATCCGGTAGCGCAGCATCGAATAGTAGACGGCGGTGAAGAACGGAATCAGGATGCCGATGCACATG
>JADCDC010000467.1 GCA_020252385.1 Aestuariivirga sp. | reverse complement strand
CCTCCTTCCGCGTGCTGGGCGCGGACGGGCATTTCTACCGCCGGCAGCTCGAGGGCTTTGCGCATGCCATTCTCAACGATGCGCCACTGACAGGCGCCGGCATCGAGGATGGCGTTGCCTCGGTGCGCGCCATGCTGGCCATCGCGAAGTCTGCCGCGGAGGGGCGCAGCGTGCGCCTCGACGAGGTCTCCGGGCGTCTGTGATGCGGATCGGGGTCTTCGCCAAGACCTTTCCGGGCCGCGATCCGGAAGGCGTGCTCCGGCAGTCGGCGGAAGCGGGCTTCGAGGGCGTGCAATACAACATGGCCTGTTCCGGCCTCGCCGCCATGCCGGATCAGATCCCCGAGGATGCGGTGGAGGCCGTCGCCGCCGCCGCCCGCGTGACGGGCCAGCGGATCTTCGCTGTCTCGGGCACCTACAACATGATCCATCCCGACCCCGCCGTGCGCCGCGCCGGCGAGAGGCGGCTTGCGGTCATCGCCGGCGCCTGCCGCGGCATGGGAAGCCCGCTCATCACGCTGTGCACCGGAACCCGCGATCCTGACGACCAGTGGCGTCATCATCCGGACAACGCCACGCCCGAGGCCTGGCGCGACCTTATCGCCTCCTTCGAGGCAGCACTCGCCATCGCCGACAGGCATGACGTGCTGCTCGGCGTCGAGCCGGAACTTGCCAATGTGGTGAGTTCCGCCGCAGCGGCCCGGCGGCTGATCGACGAGATGCAGTCGCCGCGGATCAGGATCGTGCTGGACCCCGCCAATCTGTGCGAGGTGGCGGAGCCCGCCGAACGCCGCAGCGTGATCGCAGAAGCCGTGCACCTGCTGGCGGACCGGATCGTGATGGCCCATGCCAAGGACCGCGCCGCCGATGGTAGCGTGGCCACCGCGGGACTGGGCGTCATCGACTTTGGCCACTTCCTCTCGCGCCTCAAGCAGTCAGGCTTCGACGGCCCGCTGGTGGCCCACGGCTTCGAAGCGGACGAGGCCGCCGGGGTTGCGGCCTTCCTCAACCGCCAGCTAGCGGAGCTTGCGTTGTGAAGGGCTTTGCCAGGCACAGCCTTGCGCGCGATGGCCTGTCCCTCGTCCTCCATGTCGAGGAGGGCGAAGGTCCCGTCGTCTTCATGCAGCATGGCCTCTGCGGCGACGCCGCACAGCCGGCCGCGGTGTTTCCGCGCGATGCCGGTGTGCGACTCGCGGTTCTCGAGTGCCGTGGCCATGGCGACAGCCCGGCAGGGAACCCGCAGGATTTCTCGATCGCCACTTTCGCCGAAGATGTCGCCGCCGCCATCGCCGCCACGTCGGGCCGACCGGTCATTGCCGGTGGCATTTCCATGGGGGCCGCGATCGCCATGCGGCTGGCCTGCACGCGGCCGGAGCTGGTCAAGGGGCTGGTGATCGCCAGGCCCGCCTGGACCTTCGCTCCCGCACCCGCCAACATGACGCCCAACCTCGAGGTCGGGCGCATCCTCGCGCGGCCGCCGCAGCCTGGCGCGGTGGAAGAGTTCCTCGCCTCGCCAACGGGAAGAAGGCTGGCCGCGGAAGCACCCGACAATCTCGCCTCGCTCGCAGGCTTCTTCCGCCGGGCGCCGCGCGCCGTGACGGCGGATCTGCTGACGCGCATTTCGCTGGATGGGCCCGGCGTGACGGAGGCCCAGCTTGCCGCCCTCGACCTGCCGACACTCGTCATCGGACATGAAGAGGACGTGATACACCCCATGGCCCACGCCCGCGCACTCGCCGCCGTCATTCCCGGCGCGAGGTTGGTCGAGATCCCGCCCAAGGCGCGCGGCCTTGCGGCCTATCAGGACGCGTTTCGCGTGGCACTTGCCCGCTTCATCAAGGAGACCATGTGATGCCCCGACCCTCACCCGGCTGGTTCGACAATCTGCCCTCCGGCCGATGCCTGGCCGAGTTTTCCATGTGGTCGGCGGATCTTTGCAATCTGGGCGGCGACCTCGCCCGCATCGCACCCCATGCGGACCTTCTGCACATCGACGTGGCGGATGGGGTCTTTGCGCCGGCGATGCTCTTCTTTCCCGATCTGGTGGCCGCCATGCGCCAGCGCAGTGCCGTGCCGATCCATGTTCACCTGATGGTCGACGATGCGATCCTGCTGAGCCAGGTCGAGCAGTTCGCGGAGGCAGGGGCCGACCTGATCAGCATTCATGCCGAGAACCGCAATGCGCCCGAGGCCCTGGCGCTGATTAGCGCGCGCGGGCTCCTGGCGGGTGCCGTGCTCCGCGTCGAAAGCCCGCTCGACATCGCAAGGCCGCTGCTGCCGCAACTTTCCATGGTGACGCTGCTCGGCACCGCGATCGGCGTCAAGGGACAGGGCCTTTCCGACAGTGCACCGGGTCGCATCGCCGCGATGCGGCAGATGGTGGCGGAGACAGCACCTGGCGCGCGCCGCATCGTGGCGGCGGATGGCGGCATTCGCGAGAACACGGTTCCCTTGCTGGTCAAGTCCGGAGCACAGACGGTGGTGATGGGCTCGCTCGCCTTCGGCGCCAGTGACCTCGGCCAGCGGATTGCCTGGCTCCACGGCCTCGCGGCGGACTGAGGGCAATGTCCGCACCCTTGGCGCTGGCGGTCGATGTCGGGGGAACGCGGCTTCGCGCGGCGCTCGTCGATGGTGCCGGGCAGGTGATGCATCGCCAGTCCCTTCCGACACCGGCTGCGGAGGGTGCCGAAGCCGTGGTCGCAGCCATCGTCACTGCCTGCCGCGCGGTGATGGCGGACAGCGGCCTCCGGGACGGCCTGCGGCTTGGCCTGTGCGCGCCGGGGCCGCTCGACGCGAAGCGTGGCCTTGCGCTGGCGACGCCGACCATCCGCGGCTTCACCAATTTCCCGCTGCGCCAGGCGCTTTCCGATGCGCTGGGCCTGCCGGTGACGATCGAGAATGATGGGCCCTGCGCTGCCCTTGGCGAATGGCTGTGCGGGGCAGGCCAGGGCGCATCCGACTTCGTCTATGTCACGCTGTCGACCGGGATCGGCGGCGGCATCGTCT
>JADCDC010000466.1 GCA_020252385.1 Aestuariivirga sp. | reverse complement strand
CGGATGTCGACCTCCGGGCATCCGGATGGTGACGAGCTCGACACCGACAGGGCCGTGCGCGCCTATGTCGATTTCAGGGCGACCGGCCATACGGACGATCGCATCTGGCAGCAGACGCGGCCGCAGAAGCGTTCCCTTGCCGTCTCGATCCTGCTCGACGTCTCGCGCTCGACCGAATCCGCGGTACCGGGACACGGGCATGGCGGACGGAGCGTCATCGACATCGAACGCGAAGCTTTGGCGGCGCTCTCATGGGGGCTCGATGCCTGCGGCGACGATTTCGCCATCCATGCCTTCTCGTCACTGAAGCGCGACAGGGTTTATGTGCAAACCGCCAAGGCTTTCGGTGAGCCGATGAGCGCCATGGTGGAGGCCCGCATCGCCGAGTTGAAGCCCGGCTTCTATACGAGGCTCGGCGCCGCGATCCGCCACGCCTCCGCCGGTCTATCCGATCAGGTCCGCAAGCGCCGGTTGCTGCTTGTCATCACCGACGGCAAGCCCAACGACCTCGACCATTATGAGGGCCGGCATGGCATTGAGGACAGCCGGAAGGCCGTGCTTGAGGCGCGCCGCGCGGGTCATGCGGTGTTCGGCATTACTGTCGACCGGGACGGCAAGTCGTGGTTTCCGCGCATGTTCGGGCAAGGGGGCTTCGCCCTCATTCCGGATCCGGACAAGCTCACCCACGCCTTGCCCGAAATCTACCGGCAGCTGGTGGGTACCTGAGTCGCCCTTAGCCCTTTGACCAGGAGTGAGCCGGATCCTCGTCTGACAATTCACGCAGCACCGCTATGTCGGCGATCGCCGCATTGTTGTGACGCACGGTCACGCCGTACTCGCGCAGCCTGGCAAAGGCGCGCGAGAGGCTCTCGGGCTTCATGCCCAGGCGTCCGGCTATCAGCACCTTGTCATAGGGCAGCGTCACTTCGCAGAATCCGTGCGTCGCGCCCGCGAGTTCCAGTAGGAATTCCGCCACGCGCTGGGCACCGGTGCGGGCTTTCAACTGTTCCACCTGCGCCACCAACCCATGCAAGTGTAGGAACGTGGCCGAGAGAATCGAGATTGCGATTTCGGGCGACTCACGGATAAGGTTGATGATGGTGTCCGCATCGATACGGATGAGGCTGCAGTCCGTCACTGCTTCGGCGGCAACGGGATAGACATCATGACGGAAGGCCACCGCCTCACCGAAACTGCTTCCCTTCGTGAACACTGCGACCACCGCTTCCGCTCCGTTGGGAGAGATTCGGTAGAGCTTTACCCAGCCTTCGGCGACGATATAGATGGCGCTGGCCCGCTCACCCTGGAGAAAGATCGTGGCGCCGCGGTCGAAGTCACGTACCCGCGCCGTCGCCATCAGCGCCTGAACCACTGGTTCAGGTGCACTCTTGAGGAGCAGTGATGAGCGGGCAATCTGCTCATGTTCCGGGCCCATGGGTTCGATCCTTCACTTGGCCCCTCAAATGCCATGACGTCGATGTCGCTGTCACGCCCTATGTTTGACGGGCCGTGGCACCGGGCTTAACGATGATGTCGGCAAGCGTGTGCTTGTCCAGTTCGCCGAGGAAGGCCCTTTCTGCGTCGTGGAGGTAGGTCGGCAAGCGGCAGATGCGATCCAGTGCGCAGGCGCCAGGCGACGAGAAACACTCGGCAAGATTGAAGTCTGGCTCGGTGATGCGGAGGAGCTCTCCGAGTCTGATATCTTCGGCACGCCTTTGCAGCGTTAGTCCACCAGACCTTCCGCGTGTACCGGTTAGAATGCCGTTGCGGACCAGTACATGTGCAACCTTGACCAGGTGATTGCGGGACACTCTTAACTGAGCTGCGGCACTTGCAACGGTCACAGGGGCGCCGTCTGCCAAAGCGACCGTCATCAGCAGCCGGACCGCATAGTCTGAGAATTGTGTAAGCCGCACGACAAGACCTTTCCTTGGTCGATGTTGCGCACAGCCTTCGCACTACCGGAATGATGAAAGTCAAGGTTCCGTCCCGGCAGGCATATGAATGCACGTGAGAAATGCGAAGTGAACGTTCAGGCTGCAGTGCTGGTCGACGTGCAGTTCGTTCTGAATCAGCGCCAAGTAGGGCTAGGTACTATTCCTCCTGTACAAACTGGAGGGCGGCGATAAGTCTTTTGGTGCAGGCCAATGCCGCCCTTATACACCGTCCACCAGCCTGCCGTCTCGCAGCTGTACCAGCCGGTCGAAGCGATCGAAGATCTTCTCGTCGTGGGTGACGGTGACGATGCAGGCTTCCTGCTCGGCCGCCAGCTTGCGGAGCAGGTCCATGACGAGTTGCGCGCGAGTGCTGTCGAGCGCCGCGGTGGGCTCGTCCGCCAGGATGATGCGCGGCCGGTTGGCAAGCGCCCGGGCAATCGCCACCCGCTGTGCCTCACCGCCTGAAAGATGAGCGGGCTTCATGCCGCCGCGGTGCCCCACCTCGAGATAGTCGAGGAGCTCGCGCGCCCTCGTGCGGGTGTCCTCCGCCGTCCATCCCGCCAGATCGAGTACGATGGCGATGTTCTCTTCCGCCGTGAGAAACGGCAAAAGGTTGTGAGCCTGGAAGATGAAGCCGATCTTGTCCAGCCGCAGCCGCCGGAGGTCGTGTCGCAGCCACTTGCCTTCAAACACAGGCTCGCCGTCAAGAATCACGCGGCCGGAGGACGGGGCAATGATGCAGCCGATGATGTTGAGGAGGGTGGTCTTCCCTGAGCCTGAGGGCCCCAGAAGTGCGATTACCTCGCCGGCCCTCACCTGAAGATCGACCGCGCGGAGCGCATCGACGCGGGTCTCCCCCTCGCCGTAGTGCTTGACGACTCCGGAGACATCGATGATGACGTCGCCCAGCGCCATCTCAGCTCCCCAGCGCGGTGGCGGGGTCCACCTTGGTGGCGGCGCGCACGCCGAGTCCGGATGCGGCGATGCAAACGAGGAATATGATGCCCGCCAGCACCAGAGCGTGGAACGGCTCCAGCACCACGCGGCGGGGGAAGTAGTCCTTTACCAAAAGGATCAGGATGAGGCCGGTCGCCCAGCCAGCACCGCCGAGGATCATCGCCTGCTGCAAAATAATGCCGACGATCGTGCGGTCGGGCGCGCCGATCAGCTTTAGCGTCGCGATCTGCTTCAGCTTCTCCATCGTCATCGTGTAAATGATGAGGGCGATCACCACCGCCGAGACAGTGAGCAGGATGCTGAGAAACAGCCCGATCTGGCG
>JADCDC010000465.1 GCA_020252385.1 Aestuariivirga sp. | reverse complement strand
CGAAGGCCTCAGCGCTCATCGGCTTCACCAAGGCGCTGGAGTTCTCGAGCTTCACCAAGAAGGTCGCGGGCGAGCTCGACTGCGACGCCTCGGCGATCGAGCCCATTCCGGTCGAGGTGAAGTTCTGGCCGCCGGAGGGTGCGGAGCTGGCCTCCCCCGCCGCCCCAAGGCCCGCGGCGAGGAAACCGGCCGAGGATGCTGCGCCTGCCACGCCAGCCGTTCCCGCTGCGGCGGACCATGCACTGCTCGCCATCCCCTTCACCCATGCTGATTACGGGACGGTCACGTCGCTCAGTGTACTGAGGACCTGGGTCGATGCCGCCTATGAGAAGGGCTACATCGCGCTCGACACCGAGACGGACTCGCTCGATTCCATGCGCGCCAATCTCGTGGGCGTGTCGCTGGCGCTCTCGCCCGGCAAGGCCTGTTACGTGCCCCTTCAGCACAAGGCCACGGGCGGCGGCCTGTTCGGCGGCGAGCTGGTGGAGGGCCAGGTGCCACTGGCGGAAGCCATCGCCGTCCTGAAGCCGCTGCTCGAGGACCCGTCGATCCTCAAGATCGGCCAGAACCTCAAATACGACATCGAGGTGCTGAAGCGGCACGGCATCGCCGTGGCCCCGATCGACGACACCATGCTGATCTCCTACGTCCTCGAATCGGGCGACGTCGGCCACGGCATGGATGAGCTTTCAAAGCGCCATCTCAATCACACCTGCATCGCCTTCAAGGACGTCGCGGGCTCTGGCAAGTCGATGATCACCTTCGACCTGGTGCCCATCGCCGATGCCACCCGATATGCCGCCGAGGACGCGGACGTGACGCTTCGCCTCTGGCTGCTCCTCAAGCCGCGCCTCGCCGCGGTTGGAAAGCGCGGAGTTTACGAGACGCTGGAACGCCCCCTCGTCTCCGTTCTCGCCGCCATGGAGATGGAGGGTATCCTCATCGACCCGGAGCTCCTGCGCCGCCTCTCCAACGACCTCGCCACCGCCGCGGCCGAGATCGAGAAGCAGGTGCATGAGCTGGCGGGCGAGCGCTTCAACATCGGCTCGCCCAAGCAGCTGGGCGACATCCTCTTCGGCCGCATGGGCTTGCCCGGCGGGCGCAAGACCCAGACGGGTGCGTGGAGCACCGACTCGGACGTGCTGGAGGACCTGGCCTCCCAGGGAATCGAACTCGCCCGCCGCGTGCTCGACTGGCGCCAGCTGTCGAAGCTCCGCTCCACCTACACCGATGCACTGCCGAACTTCATCAACCCGGAAACGAAGCGCGTCCACACCTCCTACTCGCTCGCCGCCACCTCGACCGGGCGTCTCGCCTCGACGGACCCGAACCTGCAGAACATCCCGGTCCGCACCGAGGAGGGCCGCAAGATCCGCTCCGCCTTCATCGCGCCGGAGGGTGCCAAGCTCGTCAGCGCCGACTACAGCCAGATCGAGCTTCGCGTCGTCGCCCATGTCGCCGATGTCCCGCAGCTGAGGCAGGCCTTCGCCGAGGGCAAGGACATTCACGCCATGACGGCGTCCGAGATGTTCAACGTGCCCATCGCAGGCATGGATCCCATGGTGCGCCGCCGCGCCAAGGCCATCAACTTCGGCATCATCTACGGCATCTCGGCCTTCGGGCTTGCCAACCAGCTGGGGATCAGCCGGGAGGAGGCAGGCGAATACATCCGCACCTATTTCAAGCGCTTCCCCGGCATCCGCGACTACATGGAGGAGACGAAGCAGAAGGCGCGCGATCAGGGCTATGTCGAGACGATCTTCGGCCGCCGCATGCACTTCCCCAGGATCAAGTCGCCCAATCCATCGGAGCGCGCCTTCCTCGAGCGCGCCGCCATCAACGCGCCGATCCAGGGTGCCGCCGCCGACATCATCCGCCGCGCCATGATCCGCATGCCGGATGCGCTGAAGGAGGCCGGCCTCGCCACCCGCATGCTGCTCCAGGTCCATGACGAGCTCATCTTCGAATGCGCCGACGCCGAGGCGGAGAAGACCATGGCGGTGGTGAAGCGCATCATGATCGCAGCGCCCGAACCCGTGGTCAGGCTCTCCGTTCCCCTCCAGGTCGACGCAAGAGCCGCCCAGAACTGGGAAGCCGCGCATTGACACCTCTTCCTCGCCCCCACGCATGTGGGGGAGAGGGCAGGGTGAGGGGGTGGCGGCCAGGCACACCGGCCTTGCAGGATTTCACGATGTCAATCAGCAGCAGGCACGTTCAAGGAACATATGCCTAGTCGATTGACCGCCCGAAGTCAAGAAGAAAATCCTAACATCCTCCTTCCGTCACCCCAGCCTCCGCTGGCATGACGGCCGTCCGGATCAGCAGGACCCATCAAGCTTGTTGATCGCCTCGACATTCGCCGCCGAGGCGCCCTTGGGGTCGAACTCCGAGGCGAGCCAGGTGTCGACGATGGCCTTGGCCAGCTCCGGCCCGATGACGCGCGCCCCCATGGTGATGATCTGCGCGTTGTTGGACTTCGCAGCTCGCTCCGCCGAATAGGTGTCATGCGTCAGCGCGGCGCGAATGCCCGGCACCTTGTTGGCCGAAATGCACACGCCGATCCCCGTACCACAAACGAGAATGCCGCGCTGGAACTCCCCGTCCTTCACCTTGTGGGCCAGGTTGGCCGACAGGTCGGCGTAGAAGCCGGACTGGCTCAGATTGCTGATCTCGTGTTCCGGCTTCGACTTGAGGTGCGCCTCGATCACGTCGAGGAGGGGCTTGCCGGCGCTGTCCGCACCCAGTGCGATCTTCATGACTTGTCTCCCAATGACTTTGTGACGGCATCGATGATGCCGATGAAACCCTGGGGCTCCCAGGCGGAGCGCCCGATGAAGAGCCCGTCAATATCCGACATCGCGGCAAGAGAGCAACAGTTCTGCGGGTTGACGCTGCCGCCATAGAGGATGGGGAGCGCCTCGCCCGCGATCTCCGCCGTCAATGCCTTGAGCCTGGCGTGCTGTTCGTTGGCGAAGACGGGGTCGGCCGGAATGCCGCCCTCGCCGATCGACCAGACGGGCTCATAGGCGATGATGACCTTGCCGGGCGCGTCACGCCCCACGTCGCGGAGCGCGAAGCGCGTCTGCTTCGCCAGCACGTCCGCCGTGGCGCCCGCCTCATATTCGGCCCGCGTGTCGCCGATGCACACGAGTGCAATGAGCCCATGGCGCACCGCCGCAGCAACCTTCCTTGCCACCGTTTCGTCGGTCTCGCCGAAATGGGTCCGCCGCTCGCTGTGGCCAAGCTCCACGAGGCTCGCCCCGCAGTCCTTCACCATCAGCGGCGAGACCTCGCCGGTCCACGCACCACTGTCCGCCCAGTGCATGTTCTGCGCACCGACCTTCACCCCAGTCCCTGAGAGGATCTCCGCCACCTCGGCAATGTAGGGGAAGGGCGGGATGACGAAGGGCTGCGCGGCCCTGGTGCT
>JADCDC010000464.1 GCA_020252385.1 Aestuariivirga sp. | reverse complement strand
GTGCTTCCGAGGTCGACATCGCGGGCGAGGGGATCGGGCTTCAGGCCTTCATCACGCCGCCCGGCGTGCTCGTCGTCTCGCCCGAGACGGCGGCACGGCTTCAGGGTGCCGGGGCTCCGCCCATTCGGATCGCGGAGGCGCTGCCGCCGGGAACCGCACTTACCGACATCGGCATCGCGCAGGCGCTGCTGGGCGAAGAGGGGCGGATCTCACGCCTCATCCTGTGGCCTCAGCAGCTTCCATCGGCGCGCCCGCTCGCCGAGGTGGCGCCGGAGCTCGTCCAGCGGCCGCCGGTGGCGGAGAGCGATCTCTCGCGCCTCACCGACAGCTTTCACCTGAACCTCACCGCCTTCGGCTTCCTCGCCTTCGCGGTGGGGCTGTTCATCGTCTATTCGGCGATCGGGCTTGCCTTCGAGCAGCGCCGCGCCATGTTCCGCACCATGCGCGCGCTGGGCCTGCCGCTGAGGCTGCTCGTGCTCCTGCTCTGTGCTGAGCTGCTGACGCTTGCGGTGCTGGCGGGGCTGGCGGGCGTGGCGCTGGGCTATGGCGTGGCATGGATGCTGCTGCCGGACGTCGCCGCCACATTGAAGGGCCTCTATGGCGCCGAGGTGCCGGGCAGCCTGACGCTCAGGCCCTCGGTGTGGCTCGTGGGCCTCCTGATCGCGGTGGCGGGCAGCATGGGCTCGGCCGCGGTGCAGCTCTGGCGCATCATCTCGATGCCGCTCCTGGCGCCGGCGCGGCCGCGCGCCTGGAGCCTCGCCTCCGAACGCAATGTGGGGATCGAGGCCATCGCCGGCGCGGCACTGCTGGCCGCTTCGGGGCTCGTCACGCTGTGGGGGGAGGGACTTGCCGCGGGCTTCGCGGCACTTGCGATGATGCTGCTGGGGGCCGCGCTCATGCTGCCCTTGCTGCTGGCGCGCGTGCTGCGCCTGGGCGCCAGGTTCTCGACCGGTGTCGTGGCGCAGTGGTTCTGGGCCGACACGCGCCAGCAATTGCCGGGCCTGTCACTGGCGCTGATGGCGCTGCTGCTGGCACTCGCCGCCAATGCGGGCGTCAACACCATGGTGCAGAGCTTCCGCCTCACTTTCACCGGCTGGCTCGACCAGCGGCTGGCCTCCGAACTCTACGTCACGACGCGGAGCATCGAGGAATCGAAGGGCGTTGCGACCTGGCTCGCGGGAAAAAGCGATGCGGTGCTGCCGATCTGGAATGCCGACACGGAGCTCTTCGGCCAGCCGGTGCAGGTCTTTGGTGTTGCCGACCATGCAACCTACCGCGACCACTGGCCGATGCTGGAGGCTGTGCCCGGCGCCTGGGACATTCTGGCGCGCGGCGAGGGCGTGTTCGCCAACGAGCAGCTGGCGCGGCGCGTGCCGCTCAAGCTCAATACCCACGTGACGCTCGACGGCGGGCGGAGCCTTCCGGTCATCGGCGTGTTCTCGGACTATGGCAATCCGAAAGGCGTGTTCATGATCGCCAACGACCTCCTGACCGAGCTCTATCCGGACGCGAACCGGCTGCGCTATGCGGTGCGGATTGCGCCCGAAAAGACCGCAGGCCTTGCCGCGGAGCTTCGCGATAGTTTCGCGCTGCCGACCGACTATGTGATCAACCAGGCGACGGTGAAGGACTTCTCGCTCCGGATCTTCGAGCGCACCTTCGCGGTGACTGCGGCCCTGAACGTGCTGACGCTGGGCGTGGCCTTCCTGGCAATCCTCGCGAGCCTGCTGACACTTTCCGCCATCCGGCTGCCGCAGCTGGCGCCCGCCTGGGCCATGGGGCTGACGCAACGCCGCCTCGCACTGCTCGACATCCTGCGCAGCATGGCGCTGGCCTTCTTCACCATGCTGGCCGCCGTTCCGGTCGGGCTGGCGCTCGCCTGGCTGCTGCTTGCCGTCATCAATGTCGAGGCCTTCGGCTGGCGGCTGCCGATGCATGTGTTCCCGATGGACTGGCTGCGGCTGCTCCTGCTGGCGCTGGCGAGTGCCGGCATCGCGGCGCTGATTCCGGCCCTCAGGCTGGCGCGGCTCCGGCCCGCGCAACTCGTGAAGGTGTTCGCGCATGAGCGTTAGGATCCTGCTGCTCTTCCTCCTGGCGCTCGCCTCGCCGGCCATGGCGCAGGGCTTCGCCGGGCTCGGCAGCGAGGCGCAAGGCTTCGCCGTGCCGCAGCGCGGAACGCCCCTGAGCTTTCCGCGCGATCATGGCGCGCATCCGGACTACCGCATCGAATGGTGGTACCTGACGGCCAATCTCGAAGCGGCCGACGGCACGGATTATGGCGTGCAATGGACGCTGTTCCGCTCCGCACTCGCCCCCGGCGAAAGGCAAAGCTGGGCCAGCCCGCAGCTGTGGATGGGACATGCGGCGGTGACCACTGAGGAACGGCACTATTCGGCCGAGCGGCTGGGGCGCGGCGGCATCGGGCAGGCGGGTGTCAGGCTGACGCCCTTTGCCGCGACGATCGACGACTGGAGCATGACGAGCCGCGCTGCTCCGGGTACGGATGAATTGTCGGCGGTCGATATCAAGGCCGCGGGGGACGGCTTCTCCTATGCGCTGTCACTCGACGCGGAGGGGCCCCTGGTGCTGCAGGGCGACAGGGGTTACTCGGTCAAGTCCGAGCAGGGGCAGGCGAGCTACTATTACTCGCAGCCCTTCTACCGGGTGAGCGGCACGATCACCGTGGAGGGCCGCGACATCGCCGTGACGGGCCAGGCGTGGTTCGACCATGAGTGGTCGTCCCAGCCGCTGGGTGCTGACCAGACGGGCTG
>JADCDC010000463.1 GCA_020252385.1 Aestuariivirga sp. | reverse complement strand
TCCGGCTGGAGCGCAACTACCGCTCGACGCCGCAGATCTTAGGAGCCGCCTCGGGGCTGATCGAGAAGAACGAGAGCCGGCTTGGCAAGACGCTCCGCACCGACCGCAACGATGGCGAGACCGTGACCGTGCGCGCCCACTGGGACGGCGACGAGGAGGCGCGCGTCATCGGCGAGGACATCGAGAACCTGCAGCGCAAGGGCGAGAAGCTGAACGACATGGCGATCCTGGTGCGCGCCTCCTTCCAGATGCGCGCCTTCGAGGACCGCTTCATCACGCTTGGCGTGCCCTATCGCGTCATCGGCGGCCCGCGCTTCTACGAGCGCGCCGAGGTCAGGGATGCGCTGGCCTATCTGAAGGTCGTCGCCGCCCCCGACAATGACCTCGCCTTCGAGCGCATCATCAATGTGCCCAAGCGCGGCATCGGCGACACCTCGGTGAAGCGCATGCATGCGATCGCGCGGGCGCAGGGCACATCCCTCTACCGCGCGGCGGAGGCGATGAGCCTCACCGACGAACTGCCCGGCAAGACGCGAACGGCACTCCGCAAGCTCATCGAGAGTTTCGGCCGCTGGCGCCAGATGATGGACGGCCTGCCGCACACCGAGCTTGCGGAAATCGTTCTGGACGAGTCGGGCTACACCGAGATGTGGCAGAACGACAAGAGCCCGGAGGCGCAAGGAAGGCTCGACAACCTGAAGGAACTGGTGCGTTCCATGGCCGAGTTCGAGAACCTCGCCGGCTTCCTCGAGCACATCGCGCTCGTGATGGACGTCGAGCAATCGGCCGAGGAAGACAAGGTCAACATCATGACCATGCATGGTGCCAAGGGCCTCGAGTTCGGCACCGTCTTCCTGCCGGGCTGGGAGGAAGGCCTGTTCCCCAGCCAGCGCTCGCTGGACGAGAAGGGCCGCGCGGGGCTCGAGGAAGAGCGCCGCCTCGCCTATGTCGGCATCACCAGGGCCAAGCGCCGCGCCACCATCTCCTTCGCGCAGAACCGCCGCGTCCATAACCTCTGGCAAAATGCGCTCCCCTCGCGCTTCATCGACGAGTTGCCGGAGGCCCATGTCGAGGTCGCCCCGATGGCGACGAGCTATGGCGGCTTCGGCCTCGGCACCTATGGCAAGAGCCGCTTCGAGGACCAGACCCAGCCCTTCGGCAACACCTATTCAACGCCCGGCTGGCAGCGCGCCCAACAGCGCTGGAGCGAAGGCAAGGCCGCCCGCTCCACGCCCCACTTCATCGAGGGCGAGATGGTGGCGCGCGAAACGGACGCCGTGAAATACACGAAGGGCGAGCGCGTCTTCCACGAGAAATTCGGCTACGGCGTGATCCGCGCGGTGGACGGCAACAAGCTGACCATCGACTTCGACAAAGCGGGCGAGAAGCGGGTGATCGACAGCTTCGTGACGCGGGGGTGATTTTCTGAGCCGACGAAAAAGTTGAAACAAAGCAGGATTCCGGCTTCCGCCGTAATGCGCTTTTGAAATCGTTGCCACCAGCATCTGCTTATGCCTAGGCTGATCTCCTTGCTTAGGGAGAGTCACATGGCACACCTCGATGTCGTCAACCGCTATCTCGATGGATGGATCAAGCGCGACGCCGATCAGGTGCTGGCAACACTCGCGCCCGGCGGAACCTATGAGGACCCCTCCTCCCGCGGGCCGCTCTCGGGCGAGGCGTTCCGGGGATACATGAAGGGGCTGTGGGCGGCCTTTCCGGATCTCACCTTAGAGAAGCAGAGCCTCGGCGAGATGGGGCCTGACCTTGTCGCCGCGCAGTGGATCATGAAGGGCACCAACCATGGCAGCATGATGGGGCTGCCGCCGACAGGCAAATCCGTGGCGGTGCCGGGTGCCGACTTCTTCCGCATGAAGGACGGGCTGATCCAGTCGGTCACCGGCTATTTCGACTCCCGCGTCCTCCCTTCGCAGCTGGGTCTGGACATCATCGTGCAGCCGAAGGAGATCGGGCCCTTCCGCTTCGGCATCTCGACCATGGTGCATAGCGGAAAGACCGAGGAGCCGGGCGCCTTCTCCATCACCTACCTCGAGGCCGCCGACGCGGACGCCGTCTTGAAGGTGCGCGCGGGCTCGCGCGATTCGCTCATCGACATGCTGAAGATGGATGGCTTCATCGGCGCCACAACGGCGACGGTTGGCAACCGCATGGTGACGATCAGCGCCTGGACCGACACGGAGGCGCCGCGGAAGGTGATGTCCGACGGACGCCACGCCGAGGCCCAGCGCATGATGTTCGACGGCGTCACCGCCAAACGGGGCTACACCAGCGTGTGGAGCAAGAGCCGCGTGAACCCGCCGATCCGGCAGTGCGATGCCTGCGGCAAGATGATCCGCGGCACCGTCGAAAGCTGCTCCTGCGGTGCGAAGCTGCCAGCGCTGATCTATTGGTGAGAGGCGCCGGCCCCTCGCCTACTCCTCGCCCCTGCCGCTCACACTCGCACCCGCGCCGGGCGAAAGGGCGATGAACTGCAGGACGGAACTCGTCGACACCGCCGCCACCACGAGGAAGGCGATGGTGAAGTCCATCGGAGTCAGCGCCTGTTCCGCGCGGTACCATTGCGCGGCCTCCAGCACGAAGGCGGCGAGCACCACGCCCATGGAGAGCGAAAGCTGCTGGGCCACGGTATAGAGGCTCGCCGCGTAGCTTGTCTGGTCATGGGTGATATCGGAATAGGCCATGGCATTCAGCGCCGTGAACTGCAGCGAGCGCAGGAAGCCCCCTGCGAAGAGCAGCGCCAGCGCGATCAGATAGGGCGTGGCGGAGGTGAGGAATCCCATGGCGGCGATCGAGGTGCTGGCCAGCAGGCCGTTGACGATCAGGAGCCGGCGGAAGCCGAAGCGGCGGATCAGCCGCGCCGCGCCGAACTTCATGGAAAGGGCGCCGGCCGCGGCGACGAAGGTGATGAGCCCCGATTCGAAGGCGCTCATGCCATAAGCCAGCTGGAACATCAGCGGCAGCAGGAAGGGCACGGCCCCCACCCCGATGCGGAACAGGCTGCCGGCCACCACGCCGGCCCGGAAGGTCTCGATCCGCACGAGGCGCAGGTCGAGGATGGGGTTCGCCGTCACCCGCGCGTGGCGGATGTAGAGGCTCACCAGCGTGAGCCCGATGACGAGCAGCGCCGTAGGGCTCCAGCCCGGCAGCAGGTCGCGCCCCATCACGGTGAGGCCGAAGATC
>JADCDC010000462.1 GCA_020252385.1 Aestuariivirga sp. | reverse complement strand
TGGACCGTGAACTTGCGCGCTCGGGGCTTCGGAGCTTCGGCCTCTGCTCCTCCTGCCGCTTCTTCCGCGAGCGCGGCAGAAGCGATGACGCCAGAGGCCCGCATCACTGCATGCTGTTCGAGGATCCGCTGAGCGAGGACGACATCGGCCGCATCTGCCAAGAGCACCAGCAACAGGGCTAGAGCACGATCCGCTAGCCCCAGATAGGCAGGCTCGTCCCCACGGACAGCGCGATGAGCAGCAGCGACAGGCGGCGGAAGGCCACGGGGCTGGCAAGCCCGAAGGCGCGCGCACCGGCGAAGAGCCCGGCCGCATAGGCGGGCGCCACGAGTGCCGCGAGCCACAGGCTCTGCGCCGTGATGATGCCGGCCGCCAGATAGCTCACGAAGGTGAAGAGCGTGGTCGCGCCGAAGAACAGGATGATCGAGGCGCGCATCGTGTCATGCCCCTCCTTGCCCGAAAGCCAGTAGGCGACGACGGGCGGGCCACTCAGCTGGGCGAGACCGCCGAACACGCCCGAAACGCAGCCGACCGCGGCCGTAACGCCAGGCCGCGGCTTGCCGTGATAGCGCCAGCCGGAGGCAAGCAGCAGCAGCATGGCGAAGGCGAGGCCCGCGATCGCCCAGCGGAGCGGCACGGGATCGGCATGCCCAAGCACCAGCGTGCCGAGCGGAACGCCCAGCGCAGCGCCCGCCGCCATCAGCCCCACGTCCCGGCGGCGCGCCAGCCGCCAGGCGCTGGGCAGGAAGCCAAGTGAGAGGATACCATCCGCCACGAGAAGCACCGGTGCTGCCACCACCGGTGTCACCAGTGCGCTGGCCGCCGGCATGAAGATCAGCGCCGCGCCGAAGCCAGAGAAGCCGCGCGCCAGCCCTGCAACGCCCGCAACCAGCACGGTGAGGAGAAGCGTCGTCGGGCTGAAGCTGTCGAGAGGCGAGGGCACGGGCGCCGTTCATGCGCCCGCAGCGGCTGCCGTGCAAGGGCCATGCTCACTCGGCGGCGATCTGTGCGGCGGGGCTCGCAGCCTTCACCTCAGCACCTGCCGTCGCCTCGAACGTCGCGAAGTTCTTGACGAACATGCCGACGAGTTTCCGGGCCATGGCGTCATAGGCGCGGGGATCGGCCCAGGTGGCGCGCGGGTCGAGGATCCTGGGATCGACGCCCGCGACCTCCCGGGGCACCGCGAAGCCGAAATTCGCATCGGTGCGCATGGGTGCTGCATCAAGCCGGCCGTCGAGCGCCGCGTTGAGGAGCGCGCGGGTGACCTGGATCGGCATGCGGTGGCCCTCGCCATAGGCACCACCTGTCCAGCCGGTGTTGACCAGCCAGCAGGTCACGCCATGGCGTGCGATGAGGTTGCGCAGAAGATTGCCGTAGACCTGCGGATGGCGCGGGATGAAGGGCGCTCCGAAGCAGGTGGAGAAGGTGGCCTGCGGCTCCGTCACGCCGCGCTCGGTTCCCGCCACCTTGGCGGTATAGCCCGAGAGGAAGTGATACATCGCCTGTGCGGGTGTGAGGCGGGCGATCGGCGGCAGCACGCCGAAGGCATCCGCCGTCAGCATCACGATGGTCCGCGGGATCGGGGCCGTGCCTGAGCGGCTGGCATTGGCGATGGCCGAGAGCGGATAGGCCGCGCGCGTGTTCTCGGTCAGCGATCCGTCGTTGAGGTCGAGCCGGCGCGTTGCGGGGTCGACCTTCACGTTCTCGAGCACCGTGCCCCACATCTCCGTCGTGGCGTGGATCTGCGGCTCGGCCTCCTTGGAGAGCTTGATGACCTTGGCATAGCAGCCGCCCTCGAAGTTGAAGAGCCCGTTCTCCGACCAGCCATGCTCGTCATCGCCGATCAGGATGCGGGAGGGGTCGGCTGACAGCGTGGTCTTGCCCGTGCCCGAAAGGCCGAAGAACACCGCACTGTCGCCCTTGTGGCCGAGATTGGCCGAACAGTGCATCGGCATCACGCCCTGTTCCGGCAGCAGGTAGTTGAGGACGGTGAAGACGGATTTCTTCATCTCGCCCGCATATTGCGTGCCGCCGATGAGGACGAGCCCGTTGGCGAGGTCGAGTGCGATCACCGTCTCGCTTCGGGTGCCGTGGCGGACAGGGTCGGCCCGGAAGGACGGCAGGTTGACGATGGTGAGGCGGGGCGCGAAGCCGGTGCGGTCCTCCGGCACGATCAGCAGATGCTGGATGAACAGCGCATGCCAGGCATGTTCGGTGATGACGCGGGTGGGGAGCCGGTATTGGGGCTCGGCACCGCCCGCGAGGTCCTGCACATAAAGGCTCTTCAGCCGGGCATGGGCCATGAAGTCCTTGCGGAGTGTTTCGAAATGCTCCCGGCTCATGGCCTTGTTGTTGTCCCACCAGATCGTGGCCTCGGTGGTGGCGTCGCGGACGACGAACTTGTCGCCGGGGCTCCGGCCGGTGTGCTGGCCGGTGGTCACCGCCAGGCCGCCGCCCTCGGCCACCAGCCCTTCTCCCCGCGCCACCGCCTCCTGGTAGAGCACGGCGGCGGGCGCGTTCCACGAGATCCGGTCGACCCAGGTCAGGCCGAGATTGGCAAGTTCGGCGCGGATGCGGGCGTCGGTGGCTGTGTCCATCGGGGTCTCCTGAGGCTGGTAACCACAAGCTTAAAGACCGGCGAATGGATCCTGCAAGAAGAAAATGATGGGAAAGCTGTTTTTACCTCATCGGGGTGCGGTATCGTACATCAAAATCTGATCGTATAACCTAGGACCTCGACGCCTCCCCAAGTTCGGCGAGCAGCTTGCGCAGTGCGCCCCCGGCGTAAACGGCACGCGGGAAGGGCAGGCGGAGAACCTCCTCGGACCGCCGCAGGTCGGCGCCGTCCGGGTCTATCCCCGCGATTTTCCAGCCGCCGGGCGTGGCCCCAAGGAGCTTCGATGCAAAGCGCTGGATGGCGTCGTCGTGGTCCTCGTTCATGTGGGCGATAGCCCCTTCCTCGAGAGCGGCCATCTCATCGGCTGAGGGAAACATCTCATCGGCGGGGATCGTCTCGATCCGGCCGAAGCCCGCCACGGCATGGGCCCGCTCGGGTATCAGCCGCCAAAAGGCGAAGTCGCCGAAGCCGGCATAGAGTTCGGCCGCCGGGTGGCGGGCCAGATAGCGCCGCCTGAGCGACGCGTCGTCCACCTTCTCGAAGCGCCCCATGATGGTGACGCGGGGCCCCGTCAGGGCGTCCCCGATATCCGGAACCTCGGCCACCATGAGGCTGGCGCGCCCGTCCGCCAGCAAGTTCCGCGTGTGCCAGGCGAGCGTCGACACCAGGATCAGGGGAGCGCCGTGCACGTCGGTCGCGACGTTCACGAGGGAGGCATAGGGCACCCCGTCGTCGCCGTTCAGCGTCGCCAGCGTCGCTGTGCGTGCCCGGCGGAGCAGGTTGCGGGCCTCGCCGGCGCTGAAACTTCTCCGTTCATTCATCTCACACCTCGCAATTGTGGCAGGGAGCACTTATCATCTATGCCACATTTTGTTCCAGTTCCGCCCCTACTGCCAACGGAAGGACACAGTTGAAGGATGAACAAGAAGATGCCGACGATCGCGCTGGTCGATGACGACCGCAACATTCTGACGTCCGTGGGCATGGCGCTCGAGAACGAGGGTTACAGCGTCCAGAAGTACAATGACGGTGCGGCAGCCCTCCAGGGCCTGCAGGACAACCCCCCGGACATGGCGATCTTCGACATCAAGATGCCGCGCATGGACGGCATGGAGCTGTTGCGCCGCATCCGGCAGAAATCCGACCTGCCCGTCATCTTCCTCACCTCGAAGGACGACGAGATCGACGAACTCTTCGGCCTCAAGATGGGAGCCGACGACTTCATCAAGAAGCCCTTCTCGCAGCGCCTGCTCGTGGAGCGCGTCAAGGCGGTGATGCGGCGTGCCGTGAACCGCGACGCGACCCAGCCGCCGCAGGAGGCCGCCAAGGTGATCGAGCGCGGCAAGCTGTCGATGGACCCCGACCGCCACTCCTGCACCTGGGACGGCAAGCCGGTGACGCTGACGGTCACGGAATTCCTGATCCTGCAGTCGCTCGCCCAGCGCCCTGGCATCGTGAAGAGCCGCGATGCGCTGATGGATGCCGCCTATGATGACCAGGTCTATGTCGACGATCGCACCATCGACAGCCACATCAAGCGGCTGCGCAAGAAGTTCAACGCGGTCGACCCCGAGTTCGACGGCATTGAAACCCTCTATGGCGTAGGCTACCGCTTCAAGGAGCAATAGGAGGGCCGCTCAGGCCCGTAACCCAAGATGCTGGACAGGGTGAAGCCTCCCGAGCCCGCCGACCGTGCCGATGCCGAGGAAATGGCGGAGGCGGCGGTACGGGAGACTGCGTCCCCCAAGGTGGGCTGGCTGAGGCGCTTCGCGCCGCAGCGCCTGACCACCCGCATCGTGCTCCTCAACCTGCTGGGCCTCATCATCCTGGTGGCGGGCATCCTCTACTTCAACCAGTTCCGCCAGGGCCTGATCGACGCCCGCGTGCAGAGCCTCACCACCCAGGCGCAGATCATCGCCGCCGCCGTGGCGGGCTCGGCGACGGTCGACACGGGCTCGATCGTCATCGACCCGGATTCGCTCGCCGACAGCAGCGAGGAAACGCTCCCCGACGACGACCAGGTCGCCAGCCTCGACTTCCCGATCGACCCCGAAACGGCAGGCCCGGTGCTGAAGCGGCTCCTCGCCAACACCACGGTGCGCGCCCGCATCATCGACAAGGACGGCAACCTGATCGTCGACAGCCGCTTCCTCTATTCGCGCGGCGACATCGTGCAGTCGGACCTGCCGCCGCTGAACCCCGACGGCGAGGGCTTCAGTCCCATCGCGCTGTGGAACCGGCTGGTGACCTGGACCTTCAGCTACGACTATCCCAAGCAGATCGAATATGGCCTCGACAACGGCCGGGATTTCCCGGAAGTCGCCGCCTCGCTGAACGGCGCCACGGTGAGCCTCGTGCGCCTCAACGATCGCGGCCAGATCATCGTGCTCGTGGCGGTGCCGGTGCAGCGCTTCCGCGCCGTGCTGGGCTCCCTCGTGCTGTCCACCACGGGCGGCGAGATCGACAACGTGCTGCGCGCCGAGCGCCAGGTGGTGCTGATGACCTTCGGCTTCGTGGCGCTCGTCACCGTGCTGCTCTCGACCCTGCTGGCCTCCACCATCGCGCTGCCGCTGCGCAAGCTCGCCGCCGCCGCCGAGCGCGTCCGCCGCGGCATCAACAAGCGCGTCGAGATTCCCGATTTCTCCGGTCGCGGCGACGAGATCGGCGATCTCTCGGGCGCGGTGCGCGACATGACCAACGCGCTCTACAACCGCATCGCGGCGATCGAGGCCTTCGCGGCCGATGTGAGCCATGAGCTCAAGAACCCGCTGACCTCGCTCCGGAGCGCGGTCGAGACGCTGGCCTATGCCAAGACGCCGGAGCAGCGCGAGCGCCTCGTGGACATCGTGAAGCACGACGTGAAGCGGCTCGACCGCCTGATCACCGACATTTCCGACGCCTCACGTCTTGACGCCGAACTGGCGCGCGGCGAGGCGCAGGCCTTCGACCTCTCGCAGCTCCTCATGTCCATCGTGAGCTACGCCAACGACACGCGCAAGGAAGACCAGGTGGTCGTCGACATCGAGGTCGCCATGCCGCCCCCCGGCATCGACCGCGCCACCGCCTATACGGTGATGGGCCATGACTCCCGGCTGGGTCAGGTGGTGCGGAACCTGATCGACAATGCGCGCTCCTTCACGAGGCCCGGCACCAAGATCAATGTCCGCGTCAAGCGGGCCGGGCCCGACGTCGAGTTCCGCGTCGAGGACAGCGGCCCCGGCATCAGGCCGGACAATCTCGAGCGCATCTTCGAGCGCTTCTACACCGACAGGCCGGAGGGCAGCTTCGGCTCCAACTCGGGCCTCGGCCTGTCGATCTCGAAGCAGATCGTCGATGCCCACAAGGGCCGCATCTGGGCCGAGAACCGTTATGGCAAGGCCATGCAGGACGGCGAGAAGCCGGTGCTTGGCGCGCGATTCCTGGTTCGCATTCCCGCGGCGCAAGATGCATGAGGAGGCGCTGATTCATGGCACCTGCCTCGCCATCGGCGGGGCCGGCGTGCTGCTGCTGGGCCAGCCCGGTTCGGGCAAGTCTGATCTGGCGCTGCGCCTGATCGACGGGTCGGGCACGGGCCTCTCGGGTATCGCCCGTGGTGCCAGGCTGGTGGCAGACGACCAGGTGGCGGTACGCCGCTCAGGCGCCAAGCTCGTCGCCTCAGCACCCGCAGCGCTCGCGGGCAAGCTCGAGATCCGCGGCCTCGGCATCGTCGACATCGACGCCGCGCCGGAGGCAGAGCTGAAGCTCGCGGTGAGGCTTTCTCCCGCCGCCGAGATCGAGAGGCTTCCGGACCTGGCGC
>JADCDC010000461.1 GCA_020252385.1 Aestuariivirga sp. | reverse complement strand
GCCAGCGTCGACGCTTGCCTCGCCGCGCTGGAACTGATGCGCGCCAACAAGTTCGGCCATGCCTCCAACCAGCCGATCCCGGACTTCGGCGTGCTCGCCGTCGACTTCATCGAGAAGAAGCTGAAGGGCGAGGAAATCGCGCCCGGCACGGTGACGAAGGAAGGCGCCCTGTGGTCGCCGGCCCGCGTCGAGAAGGCTGACGTCGGCTTCCAGCTCTTCCTCTCCACCACCGCCATCAACCCGTCGAACATGAACGACGAGCGGCTGTGGGGCAACATCGAGAAGAAGCAGGGCGGCTGAGCCCGAGGGCTTGCACCTGAACGACTGATCGGCGCGGCGCCCGCCTGACGGACGCCGCGCCCGTTCCCCCCAAGGAGTGAGGCATGGACAGCGCCGCCGAGACGGCCGCGAGGACGCCTGTCGTCGAGATGAAGAACATCGTCAAGGTGTTCCCGGGCGTGCGCGCGCTCGACGACGTGTCCTTCACGGTGAAGCAGGGCGAGATCCACGCCCTCGTCGGAAAAAACGGTGCGGGCAAGTCGACGCTGATGCATGTGCTGACCGGGCTTTACACGCCCGATTCCGGCACCATCCGCATCCGCGGCGAGGTGCATGAGAACCTCAACACGGCGCGCGCCAAGCAGGCCGGCATCGCGCTCGTCGCCCAGCACGTGAAATACATCCCCGGCCTGTCGATCGCGGAGAACGTCTACAGCGGCATGCTGCCGATGAAGGCCCTGGGCTTCGTCGACTGGAAGAAGATGAACCGCGACGCCACCGAGAAGCTTGCCCGCTTCGGGCTCGACCTCGACGTGACGCGGCTCATGGAGAACACCACCGTCGCCGAGCGCCAGATGATCGAGATCGCGCGCGCCCTCTTTGCCGATGCGAGCGTCGTCATCCTCGACGAGCCGACCGCCCCCCTTCCGAAGCACGACGTGGCGAAGCTCTTCGAATTCGTCCGCCGCCAGCGCGAGCGCGGCGCCTCCTTCATCTACATATCGCATTACCTCGAGGAGATCTTCGAGGTCGCCGACCACGTGACCGTGATGCGGAACGGCGTCGTGACCGGCTCGAAGCCAGTCTCCGAGATCACCCAGCCGGAGCTCATCCGGCTGATCAGCGGCGCCAATGTGGAGCGCTACAAGCGGAGCGGTGGCAAGCCCGGGGCCCCCGTGATCGAGATGCGCGGCCTGTCGCGTCCCGGCGCCTACACGGACGTCAATCTCACGCTCCATGCGGGCGAGGTCGTGGGCCTCACCGGCCTCGAGGGCAGCGGGCCGGGCGAATTGGCGCGCGGGCTGTTCGGGCTGGAGCCCCTGGGCACCGGCGAGGTGCGGCTTGTGGGCAAGCCCTACCAGGCGCGCAGCCCCATCGACGCGCTGGCCCAGGGCCTCGCCTATCTCCCGCGCGACCGGCACGGGCTCGGCATCGTCGGCATCCGCAGCGTGCGCGACAACGTCTCGCTCTCGGTCCTCGGCCGCCTGCAGCGCCTCGTGGGCCTCATCGACGGGACGAAGGAGCGCAAGCTCGCGCAGGACTATATCGACGTGCTCGGCATCAAGACCCCCACGATGAACACGGCGGTCGAGAACCTGAGCGGCGGCAACCAGCAGAAGGTGGTGGTGGCGAAGCTCGCGGCGACGGAACCCAAGGTCCTCGTCCTCGACGAGCCCACACAGGGTGTCGACGTCCAGGCCAAGGTCGACCTCCTGCGCATCGTCGACCAGCTGAGCCAGCGTGGCGTCGCGACCGCGGTCGTCTCGGATGAATTGAGCGAGCTGATGGACATCTGCGACAGGATCGTCGTGTTCTACCGCGGCCGTATCATCCGGGAATTCCGCAAGGACAGGGACACGATCACGGCGGCCAGGCTCCTGGCCGCCATCGAGGGCGAGACGGTGGAGACAATCGATGCAAGCGTCTAGATATGTGCCGACACTGATGGATCACCTGATCTGGGTGATCCTCATTCTGGTGTTCCTGTTCTTCGTGACGCAGTCACCGGTCTTCCTGTCGTCCACCAACATCACCAACATCCTCTCGGCGGCGGCGATCCTCGGCGTGCTCGTGGTGGGGCAGACCTTCGTGCTGATCACCGGCAACTTCGACCTCTCGACCGAGTCGACGCTGGGGCTCGCAGGCCTTGTCGGCATGTTCCTGATCGTGCCCGCGGCGGCGCCGCATTGGGGCGGCGACATCATGATGAACCCGTGGCTCGCCATCATCGTCATCCTCGCCATGGGGGCAGGGGTGGGCTACATCACCGGCGCACTCATCACCATGGGCAAGATGAACAACTTCATCGTCACCCTGGCGATGCTGCTGATCCTGCGCGGCCTGATCATGGCCTTCACCAAGGGAACCCCGGTCAGCGGGCTCGGCTACGAGCCGGCGGAAACCTATTTCTGGCTTGGCCACAAGGCGCTGATCGACATTCCGGGCGTGGTCAAGATCCCGGTCGCGGTCGTGGCCACGGCGGCGGTGTTCATCCTCGGGCACATCATCCTCAACCACCGCCGCTTCGGGCGTGAACTCTATGCCATCGGCGGCAACCGCCAGGCGGCGATCGCGTCGGGCATCGACGCGGACAAGCGCGTTCGCCAGGTCTATGTGCTGAGCGGCCTTCTCGCCGCCTTCGCGGGCTGGATGCTGGCGGGCCGCGTCGGCTCGATCCAGGCCAACCTCGGCGAGGGATACATCTTCACCGTCATGGCGGCGGCGGTCATCGGCGGCATCAGCCTCCAAGGCGGGCGCGGCACGATGCTGGGTGCCTTGGGCGGCGTGCTGCTGCTTTCCACCATCGACCGTGGCCTCAACCTGATGAACGTCAACGTGTTCTGGGTGAAGGTCATCCAGGGCCTCATCATCATGCTTGCCATGTTCATCGATGCTCAGCGCGTCAGGTTCCGCGTGTTTGAGGCGAAGGGCGGGGCCGCCGAAGCCCCGGCACCTGCCGGGAAGACTGCCTAGAAGGTGACGCCGGTCGCCATCGTCACGGGCGCGAGCCGCGGCATCGGTGCCGCGGTTGCGCGCGCGCTGGGGCGGGCGGGCGCCAGCGTCGCCGTCCATTACGGCACCCATGCGGAGGAGGCAGAGGCCGTCGCCGCGGAGATCCGCGCGGGCGGGGCGAAGGCCATCACCATCGGCGCCGACGTGGCGAGCGAGGCGGAGATCACCGCCATGTTCGCGAGGGTCGATCGCGAGCTTGGACCCATCACCTGGCTCGTCAACAACGCGGGCGGCATCGTCGCGGTGGAGCCCATCGCCGAAGTGCGGCGGGAGACGGTGGAGCGCGTGCTTGCCGTCAATCTCGCAGGCCCCATCTACTGTTGCCGGGAGGCGGTCCGCCGCATGTCGACGGCGCGCGGCGGTGCCGGTGGGGCCATCGTCAACATCTCCTCCATGGCGGCGGTGCTGGGCGGGCTTCCGAACGAGGTACCCTATGCCGCCAGCAAGGGCGGCCTCGACAGCCTCACCATCGGGCTTGCCCGAGAGGTGGCGACGGAGGGGATCAGGGTCAATGCCATCCGCCCCGGCGTGATCGACACGCCGATCCACGCCATGCACCACGGCGAGCGTTTCGCCACCGACTTCGCGCCGAATCTCCCCATGAAGCGTGCAGGCACATCGGAGGAGATCGCCGAAGCCGCGGCATGGCTCCTCTCCCCCGCCGCGTCCTATGTGACGGGGTCGATCCTCAACGTCTCGGGCGGGCGCTAGAGCGCACTCATTTCTTCCACTGGTTGGCGCGGATGTTTTGCTGTGCCTTGGCGGCGGTCTCGGCAATGCGCGCGGCGCGCGTCTCCGGCTTCTTCGCCGTGCTGATCCATTCGAGAATTCCGCGCTTCACCGAGCGCGGAAACGCCTCGAAATGGGCGCGCGCGGGCTCTGACGTACGGAAGGCCGCCGCCAGGTCGTCAGGGATAGTCAGCGCCTCCACGGAATCGAGCGCGTGCCATGTGCCCGTCTTCTGCGCCAGGGTGATGGTGGCGAGACCCGGTTCGCGCATGCGGCCCTCGGCGATCAAGCGCTCAGCCACGGCCTTGTTGACGGCGGACCACGCGCTCTTCGGCTTGCGCGGCGAGGCCCGAAGCATCGATCGGTTCTCGTCCAGCTTGCGCGGCAGGCTGTCGATCCAGCCATAGCTGATCAGTGTCTCCACGATCTCGGCGAGCGGCACATACGGCCGGCCGCCACCCTTCTTGTGGAGCACCAGCCACACCGAATCCGCCTGCTTGTGATTGACGTCGAGCCAGCCGGCAAGTGCTTCCCGGGACGTCACCTCGATGCGCGCGAACCGGTCGTCCGCTGCTGCCACGTCAGCCCAGAACCTCGACCGAGACCGGCCGCGAATCCGCACCGAGGTGGTAGACCACCGGAACACCGGTATCGAGTTCCCGCTTCAGGATCTCTTCGGGCGTCAGCCCTTCGATCGCCATGATCAGCGAACGGATGGAATTGCCGTGCGCCGCCACAAGCACGCGCTTGCCGGACAGGACATCCGGCTGGATGTGCTTCATGTAATAGGGAAGCGAGCGCGCCAGCGTGTCCCTCAGGCTCTCGCCGCCCGGCGGCGGCACGTCATAGGAGCGGCGCCAGATGTGCACCTGCTCCTCGCCCCATTTCTTGCGCGCATCGTCCTTGTTGAGGCCCGTGAGGTCGCCATAGTCGCGCTCGTTCAGCGCCTGGTCCTTCACCGTCTTGAGGCCCGTCTGCCCCAGTTCCTCGAGCATGATCTTCAGCGTGCGCTGGGCCCGCGAGAGCGCGCTCGTATAGGCGATGTCGAAGTGGAAGCCCTTGGCCTTGAGCTTCTGGCCTGCCGCATGGGCTTCCTTCACGCCCTGTTCGGTCAGGTCGGGGTCCTTCCAGCCGGTGAACAGGTTCTTGAGGTTCCATTCGCTCTGCCCATGGCGGACGAGCACGAGAAGTCGGTCCATTGCTTACTCCAGTCCCAGAACGTCGGTCATCGAATAGAGGCCGGGCTTCTTGTCCATGCCCCACAGCGCAGCCCTGACGGCGCCGCGCGCGAAGATGTCCCGGCTTTCGGCCTTGTGCGTGAGTTCGATCCGCTCGGCGGGGCCGGCGAACATCACCGTGTGATCGCCCACGACCGAGCCGCCGCGCAGTGTGGCAAAGCCGATGTCGCCCACGGGCCTTGCCCCCGTGTGCCCATCGCGCGAGCGCACCGAGCGGGTCTTGAGGTCGATGCCGCGGCCTTCGGCTGCCGCCTGGCCGAGCAGCAGGGCGGTTCCGGATGGCGCGTCGATCTTGTGCTTGTGGTGCATCTCGAGCACCTCGATGTCGAAGTCCTCGCCCAGCGCCGCCGCCACCTTCCGCACCATCACGGCGAGCAGGTTGACGCCGAGGCTCATGTTGCCGGACTTGACGATGCGGGCATGACGCGCTGCCGCCTTGATCTTCGCCTCGCCATCCTCGCCGATGCCCGTGGTGCCGATCACATGCACGATCCGCGCCTGCGCGGAGAGTTCGGCCAGCGCCAGGGTCGCTTGCGGCACGGTGAAGTCGATGATGCCGTCGATGCGGGTGAAGAGCGAAAGCGGATCGTCGCTGATCGTGACGTCGAGGGCTCCGATCCCGGCCAGCACACCCATGTCGGCCCCGACATGGGCTGAGCCCTTGGGCTCGATCCCGCCAGCGACCTCGGCACCCGGCGTCTCGTTGATGATCCGCGTCAGCACCCGGCCCATGCGGCCCGCGGCCCCGGCTATGGCAAGTCTCATGCCTTGATCCCTTCGTTGGGCTTGCGTCTTAGCAACGCCGAACGCCTTGTTCCAGCCCAGATTCTCCCCGAGCTTCCTGACCCGTGATACGGCGCATGCTCTCCCGCTTCCTGGTCTTCGCGATTGTTCTTCCCATCCTGCTTGGCGCGGGGTTGTCGCTGTCGCGCGGCTGGGCGGAGAGCTGGCGCAGTGCGGACTGGAGTTCATCGGGCCTCGTCCCCGCGGCGGAGGACACGCGCGAGGCGAAGGTCCTGATCCTCGCTGCCCGCACCGGGCGCTGGAAGTCGATCTTCGCCGAGCACATGGCGATCGTTTTGAAGGCCGAAGGGGCGGCCGGGTGGACGCGCTATGACGTCGTCGGCTGGGGCAACCCCGTGCGCCGCAACGGCTGGGCGGCGGATGCCTTCTGGTACGGCAACCGGCCCTATGTGGTGGCCGACATCTCCGGGCCCGAGGCGGCAGCCCTCATCCCCCGCATCGAGGCCTCGATCGAAGCCTATCCTTACGCAGCGCGCGGCGCCTATACCGTGTGGCCCGGTCCCAATTCCAACAGCTTCGTCGCCTGGGTGGTGCGCAACACGGAAGGCTTCGCGGCGGAGCTTCCGCCGGTTGCCGTCGGCAAGGATTGGCTGGGGCAGGGGCTGGCGCTGGCCCGTGCCGCCAGCGGCACCGGCATCGTGGTGTCGGCCGGCGGGCTGATCGGCCTCACGCTGGCACTGGAGGAGGGGCTCGAGATCAACCTGCTCGGCACCACCATCGGCATCGACCCCGGCGACCTCGCGGTGAAGCTCCCGTCACTCGGCAAGCTGAGCCTGCTGGACCTGTTGTAGCGTCCGCGTCAGGCCCCGAGGTCCGGGGCGCGGACGATGGCGCATCCGTTGATCTGCCAGGATCCGTCGGGCTGGCGCTCCATCGTGTAGATCGCCTCATAGGTGATGCCGTCGGGGCCCACCACCGTCACCCGCTGGATCGGCCGGCCCGAGGCCGAGAGGCCCGCCTGGCCGAACTTGAAGGACTGCGGCCGGTAGACCGGCTGGTAGCCCTGGCGCACCATGTTCATGAACACGTCGGGATTAGGGAAGATCTGCTTGATCATCGGCGCCGCGTAGCTGTAGGCGCGTGCCCCGTCCTCGGCGCGGAAGGCCTCGATCTGGCCGGAGATCACGCTCTGGAGGGCAGCCTTGTCCGCCGCGCTCAGTGATTCTGCGCGCAGCGGTGCCGCCAGAAGCATCACAAGGCCGAGCAGGCTCAGGAACAGGCGCATGCAAACCTCCGCGATTGATCAATTGATTGTCACATACGCCGCCGCCCCGGCCGCGGTTTGCTGTGTGCGCTGCAACAATTTGAGTCGGCAGCGCTTTTTCGTCCCCGGCCCAAGTGCCGCACTTGACGTTCCCATCCTCGCAGTTGAGTATGCGCGCCGGCTATCAGAGAACTCCCCCAGCCGGATCAACCGCCGATGACGCAAGGGTTGAAGAGCGGTCCGGAAACTGCGGGGGGCCATTTTGGGAGGACCCGATGCCTGCAATATCCATGAACGTGAACGGAAAAGCCGTGTGCGGCGAGGTCGAGGGCAGGACGCTGCTCGTCGAGTTCATCCGCGACAAGCTGGGCCTCACCGGCACCCATGTCGGCTGTGACACCAGCCAGTGCGGCGCCTGCGTGGTGCTGGTCGGCGGCAAGGCGGTCAAGGCCTGCACCGCGCTCGCCATCGCGCATGACGGGGCTGACGTCACGACCATCGAGGGCCTTGCCGCCAACGGCAAGCTGCACCCGATGCAGGAGGCTTTCCGCGAACATCACGGTCTGCAGTGCGGCTTCTGCACGCCCGGCATGATCATGGCCTCCGTCGACATGGTGAACCGGCTGGGCAAGAACCTCGACGAGGACACGATCCGCCACGAGCTCGAGGGCAATATCTGCCGCTGCACGGGCTATCATAACATCGTCGCCGCCGTGAAGGCCGGCGCGGCAAACATGTGAATTTGGGAGAGCGATCCATGGACAACGGAACCGGAATCGGCGCCCGCGTGAAGCGCAAGGAAGACCAGCGCTTCATCACTGGCAATGGCAACTACACCGACGACATCAACCTGCCGAAGCAGACCTACGCCTATTTCGTGCGCAGCCCCCACGCCCATGCGGCGATCAAGTCGATCGACACGTCGAAGGCGAAGAAGATGCCGGGCGTCGTCGGCGTGTTCACCGGCGACGACGTGGCGGCCGACAAGATCGGCGGCCTGATCTGCGGCTGGATGATCCATTCCAAGGACGGTTCGCCCATGAAGGCCGGGCCGCACCCGATCCTTGCCCAGGGCAAGGTGCGCTATGTGGGCGACCACGTGGCCGTGGTGATTGCCGAGACGAAGGACCTGGCCAAGGCCGCCGCCGCGGCGGTCGATGTGTCCTATGACGCGCTGCCGCATGTGGTCGACGTCGCCGACGCCATGGGTCACAAGGCCCAGATTCACGACGTGGCGCCCGACAACCGCGTATTCAACTGGTCGATCGGCGATGAGGCCGCCACCGATGCCGCCTTCAAGCGCGCCGCGCACGTCACCAAGATCGACCTCGTCAACAACCGGCTGATCCCCAATGCCATGGAGCCGCGCGCCGCGATCGGCTCCTATGACACGGGGCAGGACCACTACACCCTCTACACCACGAGCCAGAACCCGCATGTGGCGCGTCTCGTGATCTCGGCCTTCCATGGCCTGGCGCCGGAGCACAAGCTCCGCGTCATCGCCCCGGACGTCGGCGGCGGCTTCGGCTCCAAGATCTTCATCTACGCCGAGGAAGTGGTTTGCGTCTGGGCCTCGAAGCATGTGGGCGGCCGCCCCGTGAAGTGGACGGCGGAGCGCACGGAGAGCTTCCTCGCCGACGCGCATGGCCGTGACCACGTCACCCATGCCGAACTCGCGACCGATGCCGATGGCAAGATCATCGGCTTCAAGGTCCACACCAAGGCAGCGATGGGCGCCTATCTCTCGACCTTCGCGTCCTGCGTGCCGACCTATCTCTACGCCACGCTGCTGTCGGGCCAGTACAACATCCCGGCGATCTATGCGGAAGTGGACGCGATCTACACCAACACGGCACCCGTCGACGCCTACCGCGGTGCTGGTCGTCCCGAAGCCACCTATGTGGTCGAGCGCATCGTCGAAACGGCAGCGCGTGAACTGAAGATGGACCCGGCCGAATTCCGCCGGAAGAACTTCGTCACCGCCTTCCCGCACCAGACGCCCGTCATCATGTGCTATGACGCGGGCGATTATTCGGCCGCCCTCGACAAGGCGCTCGAGATCGCCGACACCAAGGGCTTCGCGGCCCGCAAGGCGGACGCGGCGAAGAAGGGCAAGCTCCGGGGGCTGGGCTACTCGGCCTATATCGAGGCTTGCGGCATCGCGCCCTCCGCAGCCATCGGCTCGCTCGGTGCCGGTGTGGGCCTGTGGGAGTCGGCTGAAGTGCGCGTCAACCCGGTCGGCACGGTGGAAATCCTCACGGGTTCCCACAGCCACGGCCAGGGCCATGAGACGACCTTCGCGCAGCTCGTGTCCGACCGTCTCGGCATCGACATCAACAACGTGTCGATCGTCCATGGCGACACCGACAAGGTGCAGTTCGGCATGGGCACCTACGGTTCGCGCTCCGGCGCCGTCGGCATGACCGCGATCTCCTAGGCTCTCGACAAGATCGAGGCGAAGGCCAAGCGCGTCGCCGCCGCCGTGATGGAAGCCTCGGCCGATGACGTGGAGTTCAAGAACGGCACCTTCACGGTGAAGGGCACCGACAAGAAGATGGCCTTCGGCGAGGTGGCCCTGTCGGCCTATGTGGCCCACAAGTTCAACTCCGCCGAGATCGAGCCGGGCCTCAAGGAATCGGCCTTCCACGATCCGTCGAACTTCGTCTTCCCGGCAGGCGTTCACATCTGCGAGGTGGAGATCGATACCGACACGGGCGTTACCGAGGTCGTGAACTACACGGCGGTGGATGACTTCGGCAACATCATCAACCCGATGATCGTCGAGGGCCAGGTCCATGGCGGCATCGTGCAGGGCATCGGCCAGGCGCTGGCGGAAGGTGCGGTCTATGACAAGGAATCGGGCCAGCTGCTGACCGGTTCCTACATGGACTACCAGATGCCGCGTGCGGCCAACGTGCCGTCCTTCAAGCTCGGCTTCACCTGCACCCCGTGCCCGAGCAACCCGCTCGGCATGAAGGGCTGCGGCGAGGCCGGCGCCATCGCCTCTCCGGCCGCCGTGATGAACGCGGTGACGGATGCGCTGGGTGTGAAGGACGTGCCGATGCCGGCCACGCCGCACACCGTTTGGAAGGCATTGCAGCCCATGAAGAAGGCTGCCGAATAAGGCGGGAGGACCCAAGACATGGAAAACTTCAACTATCATCGTCCCGCATCGGTCGCGGACGCCGTCAACGCCATGAAAGGCGCTTCTGACGGCAAGTACCTGTCGGGCGGCCAGACGCTGATCCCGACGATGAAGCAGGGCCTCGCGTCGCCCTCCGACATCATCGACCTCGGCGGCCTTAAGAACACGGGCGTCAGCGTTGGCGCCACCGTGGTGATCAAGGCCGGCACGACCCATGCCGAGGTCGCGGGCAGCGCCGAGCTGAAGAAGGCCATTCCCGGCCTTGCAGCCCTGGCGGGCGGCATCGGTGACCCCCACGTGCGCCACAAGGGCACGATCGGCGGTTCGATCGCCAACAACGACCCGGCGGCGGACTATCCCTCCGCCTGCTTAGGGTTGGGGG
>JADCDC010000460.1 GCA_020252385.1 Aestuariivirga sp. | reverse complement strand
GACCGCGCGGTCTCGGCCTTCATCGGTCCGTCGGGCTGCGGCAAGTCCACCTTCCTGCGCGCCATCAACCGGATGAACGACACGATTCCCTCCTGCCGGGTGACCGGCGATATCCGCATCGACGGCGGCGACATCTATGATCCGAAGCTCGACGTCGTGCAGCTGCGCGCCCGCGTCGGCATGGTCTTCCAGAAGCCCAACCCGTTTCCCAAGTCGATCTTCGAGAACGTGGCCTATGGCCCGCGCATCCACGGTCTGGCCTCGGGCAAGACGGAGCTCGAGGAGATCGTGGTGACGAGCCTCAAGAAGGCGGGCCTCTTCGAGGAGGTGAAGGACCGCCTCAACCATCCCGGCACGGGCTTGTCCGGCGGCCAGCAGCAGCGCCTCTGCATCGCACGCGCCATCGCGGTGAGCCCGGACGTGATCCTGATGGACGAGCCGTGCTCCGCACTCGACCCCATCGCCACGGCGAAGATCGAGGAGCTCATCGACGAGCTCCGACAGAACTACTGCATCGTGATCGTGACGCATTCGATGCAGCAGGCCGCGCGCGTCTCACAGCTCACCGCCTTCTTCCACCTGGGCACCCTCGTCGAATACGGCGACACCGACGAGATGTTCACCGCCCCCCAGGAGAAGCGCACGCAGGATTACATCACGGGCCGCTTCGGCTGAGCCATCGGGAGGACACCATGACCGATCACACCGTCAAGGCCTATGACGACGAGCTGGCATCGCTGAAGACGATGCTGGCGCAGATGGGCGGCCTTGTTGAGCAGCAGCTCGACGACGCCATCGATGCCCTCTCGCGCCGCGACGCCGCACTTGCCGACCGGGTGATCCAGAACGACGAGAAGGTCGACATGCTGGAGCACCAGATCGAGGAGAAGGCGATCCTCACCATCGCCAAGCGTCAGCCCATGGCGCGCGACCTGCGCGAGATCATGGTGGCGATCCGCGTCGCCTCCGACCTCGAGCGGGTGGGCGATCTCGCCAAGAACACCGCAAAGCGCACCCACGCCATCTCGGAGCCGCTGCCGCGCAAGCTGATGACGGGCGTCATCCGCATGGGCAGGCTCGCGCAGGAGGAGCTGAAGAACATCCTCGATGCCTATTCGCGCACCGATGCCGAGCTGGCGCTCGAGGTGTGGCGCTCCGACGAGGAACTCGACGCGCTCTACAACTCGATCTTCCGCGAGCTCCTGACCTACATGATGGAAGACCCGCGCAACATCAGCCTGTGCACGCATCTGCTGTTCGGCGCCAAGAACATGGAGCGGATCGGCGACCATGCCACGAACATCGCGGAGAACATCCACTATCTCGTCCACGGCAAACCGCTGGCCGAGGGCCGCCCCAAGAAGGACATCACCAGTTCGCTCCGCGTCGAGGGCTTCAATCATTCGGACGACTAGGCCATGAGCGCTTCCATTCTTGTCGTTGAGGACGAGGAGCCGATCCAGATCCTCCTGAGCTACAACCTGGAATCCGAGGGCTACCGCGTGCGCCACACCGCCCAGGGCGAGGACGTGACGCCGCTGATCGGCGAGGAACGGCCAGACCTGATCGTGCTCGACTGGATGCTGCCGGGCATCTCCGGGATCGAGGTCTGCCGCCTGCTGCGGGCGAGGCCCGAGACGCGCGACATCCCCATCATCATGCTGACCGCACGGAGCGAGGAGGCCGAGCGCGTGCGCGGTCTCGCAACGGGTGCCGACGACTACATGGTGAAGCCCTTCTCCGTGCCGGAACTGCTCGCCAGGATCCGCACCATCCTGCGCCGCATCAATCCGGAGGCGGTGGCGGACCAGCTGAAGGCGGGCGATCTCTCGCTCGACCGCAAGACGAGGCGCGTCACCCGCTCGACGCGCGACATCAACCTCTCGCCCACCGAGTTCCGCCTGCTCGAGCACCTGATGCAGAACCCGGGCCGCGTCTATTCGCGCGCCCAGCTCCTCGACACGGTGTGGGGCCATGACGTTTATGTCGACGAGCGCACGGTGGACGTGCACGTTGGCCGCCTGCGCAAGTCGCTGAGCCGCGGGCGCGAGGCCGATCCCATCCGCACGGTGCGCGGCATGGGCTATTCCTTCGACGAGCGCTTCGGCCGCTGAGGTTGCACCCCGCCGGCCGCGGCACTAACTTGAAGTTGCCGCTGGTTGAAGCTTGGAGGGGCAACATCCATGAACCGTCGTGAATTCGCGCTGCTGGCCAGCGCGTCACTGCTGGCCACGCCGGCCGCAGCCCAGGATGCGGTGGCCGAGGTCATCTATGTGGGTGGCGACATCATCACCATGAACGACGCCAGACCCACCGCCGAGGCGCTCGCCATCGCCGAGGGCAAGATCCTCGCGGTCGGAAGCCGCAGCGAGATCGAGGGCAAGCACAAGGGCCCGGGCACCACGGTGATCCACATCGGCGGCAAGACGCTGCTCCCGTCCTTCATTGACGGGCATTCGCACTACATCAACTCGCTCATGGTGGCCGGCCAGGCGCAGGTTTATGCGCCGCCCTCGGGTACGGCCAAGGACGTCGACAGCATCATCGCCGCCATCAAGTCCTTCGCCGAGGAGCGGAAGATTCCGAAGGGCGAGCTGATCGTGGCCTATGGCTATGACGACACGGTGATGCCGGAGGGACGGCTCCTCAACCGCGACGATCTCGACGCCGCATTCCCGGACAATCCGGTCCGCGTCGACCATGTGTCGATGCACGGTGCGGTGCTGAACAGCCTGGCGCTTGCGAAATACGGCTACAGTGCTGCCACGGTCACCCCGCCCGGCGGCGTCATCGTGCGCAAGGACGGCACCAACGAACCCTATGGCCTGATCATGGAGACGGCCTACCTGCCGGTGCTGGCGGTGGCCGAGCCGATGACGCCCGAGCAGGAGATCGAAGCCACCAAGGCGGGGCAGATGCTCTATGCGAGGGCCGGCATCACCACGGCGCATGAGGGCGCCACACATCTCGCGCAGTTCGAGACGATGAAGCGCGCCACCGATGCCGGCGCCAACATCATCGACGTCATCGCCTATCCATTCGTCACCGATGTCGAGAAGATCATCGCCGCCTATCCGGTCGCGAACTGGGGCCGCTACGACAAGCGCTTCAAGGTCGGCGGCATCAAGGTCACCATCGACGGTTCGCCCCAGGGGCGCACCGCGGCCTTCACCACGCCCTATCTCACCGGCGGTCCCGGCGGCGAGACGAACTGGAAGGGCGAGCTCACCTTCCCGCAGGAAGTCATCAACATGGCGGTGAAGCGCGTCTACGACCTCGGCGTGCCGCTCAACCTCCATGCCAATGGCGACGCTGCAATCGATGCCTTCTTCACGGCGCATGAATTCGCGGCGGCGGGCGACCTCTCGAAGGACCGCAAGGTGACGATGATCCACGCCCAGTTCACGCGGAAGGACCAGATCCCGAAATACGTCGAGTACAAGATCCGGCCGTCCTACTACACGCTCCACACCTATTACTTCGCGGACGCGCACATCGCCAATCGTGGGCCGGAGCAGGCGCAGTACATCAGCCCCATGCGGGACTCGATCGACGCCGGGCTGAGGCCCAGCAACCACACCGACTTCGTGGTGGCCCCGCTCGACCAGATGTTCATGCTGTGGTCGGCGGTGAACCGCGTCTCGCGCAGCGGCCAGGAGATCGGACCCGGCCAGCGCATCACCCCGCTCGAAGGCCTGAAGACCATGACCATCTGGGCCGCCGAGCAATATGGCGAGGAGGGCTCGAAGGGCTCGCTCGAACCGGGCAAGCTCGCCGATCTCGTGATCCTCGACAGGAACCCGCTGACGGTGGATCCCGCCGCCATCAAGGACATCAAGGTCGTCCAGACGATCAAGGAAGGCCAGACGATCTACCGGGCGTGATCTGTCTCGTCATGCCAGCGCAGGCTGGCATCCCGCTTTGTTGCCGCCAAAGCGGGACCCCAGCCTTCGCTGGGGTGACGCTACGCGTTTCAGATCGTGTTTCGGGCGGCCGCGCCGCGTCTCAGCCGAAATTGATCTTCCGGTTCCGCCGGTCCTGCAGCGGCTGGTAGGCGAGGCGGGCGTGGTACTCGCAATAGGGCGAGCCCTCACGGGGCCCATGGCCGCAGAAGCAGAAATCCTCGCTGCCCGGATCGCCGATCGGCCATTTGCAGGTCTTGTCGGAGAGGTGGAGGATGGTCACGCGGCCGTCCTGGGGGAGGTCGACGAGGCGCAGCGGCTGCGGCTCGGGCAGGGCGGCGGGGCGCACATGCACCTCGGCGCGCATCATCGGCTTCAGCGCATTGCTGCCGGCGGTGGGCAGGCTCGGCAGGCTGCCGCCGGCGCGCGGCGCCAGGCTGGGTTCGCGCTGCTTCCGGGGCGCGCGCGGCTGCGCTGTGCGCTGCTGCTGCACGCGGCCCGAGAGGTTGAGGCGGTGCACCTTGCCGATCACGGCGTTGCGGGTGACGCCCGATCCCAGCCGGCCGGCGATCTGGCTGGCGCTCAGGCCTTCCGTCCAGAGCTTCTTCAGAAGCTCCACGCGCTCATCTGTCCAGGACAATTTCGCCCCTCCTAGATTGACTTCCTGCTCTGCCAACAACGGAATCCCTCTCGCGTCACCGGGCGATTTCCATCCCGGCGTGTTCATCAACCAGACTGACCGTTAATCGCTACATCTCGTAGCTTGTCGGCATGAGCCTACAATACGCAGTGACTCACCCGCAACCTTCAGAGCCGGAATCGGGCTCGTTTTCCCCAGCTTCCCGTGCCCCCGCCTCTGGTTAACAAAACCTTATCAGGGGCAGGAATCGGGGGTCCATGCGCTGTTTTGACTCAGTGTGGAAAACCGTGAATCACGTTCTGGCGGGGCGTGAATCATCGCCTCCCAATGCCGCCGTTGACCATATGCAGCCTTGGAATTATAAGGTTTTTGCTCCGAGGCGCCCACCATTCCGGCGGGCGCCTTTTGATTTCCACCGCCCAGGGTTCCGCCATGATCACGCCCGTGCTGCCCACCTATGCCAGAGCCAAGGTCTCCTTCGAGCGCGGCGAGGGCGTGCGCGTGTTCACGCCCGAGGGCGAGAGCTACCTCGACTTCGGCGCGGGCGTCGCGGTGACGAGTTGTGGTCATTCGCACCCGCATCTCGTCAAGGCGCTGACCGAGCAGGCGCAGAAGATCTGGCACACCTCGAACCTCTACCAGATGCCGGGTCAGGAGCGGCTGGCGCAGCGCCTGATCGACAACAGCTTCGCGGACACGGTGTTCTTCACCAATTCGGGTGCGGAAGCGCTCGAATGCGCGATCAAGATGGCGCGGAAGTTCCAAGCCGCCAGCGGACACCCGGAGAAATATCGCCTCATCACCTTCGAGGGTGCCTTCCACGGGCGCACCCTCGCCACGATCGCGGCCGGCGGCCAGGCGAAATATCTGGAGGGCTTCGGACCCAAGGTCGAAGGCTTCGACCAGGTGCCCTTCGGCGACCACGAGGCCCTGAAGGCCGCCATCAGCCCCGAGACGGCGGGCATCCTGATCGAGCCGGTGCAGGGCGAGGGCGGCATCCGCCCGGTGCCCCCGCAGTGCCTCAAGGGCCTGCGGGAACTCTGTGACGAGAAGGGCCTGCTCCTGATCTTCGACGAGGTCCAATGCGGCATTGGCCGCACCGGCAAGCTCTTCGCCCATGAATGGGCCGGCATCGCGCCCGACATCATGGCGATCGCCAAGGGCATCGGCGGCGGCTTTCCGCTGGGTGCCTGCCTCGCCACCGAGAGGGCGGCGTCGGGCATGACGGCGGGCACGCATGGCTCGACCTTCGGCGGCAACCCGCTGGCCACCGCCGTGGGCAATGCCGTGCTCGATGTGGTGCTGGCGCCGGGCTTTCTTGAGAGCGTGCAGCAGCGCGCCCTGACGCTGAAGCAGAAGCTGGCGGCGCTGAAGGACCAGCACCCCGCGATCATCGAGGACATCCGCGGTGCGGGGTTGATGGTCGGCATCAAGTGCAAGGTGCCGAACACGGCGCTGCAGGCCGCCGCGCTTGACCAGCATCTCCTGACCATTGGTGCTGGCGACAATGTGGTGCGCCTGCTGCCGCCGCTCGTGGTGACGGACGCCGACATCGCGGAGGCGGTCGACAAGCTCGATCGCGCCTGCCGCGCGCTCGAAGCGAAGGCGGCCTGAGGACTTTGACATGACGGCTCCGAAGCACTTCCTCGACATTTCCGATTTCGACGCACCGACGCTGAATGCCATCCTGCACACGGCGCGCGCCATGAAGGATGCGCGCAAGGGCTGGCCCAAGGGCCTGCGCGAGAAGGACGAGCCCCTGAAGGGCCGCATGCTGGCGCTGATCTTCGAGCGGCCCTCGACCAGGACGCGCGTGTCCTTCGAGGTTGGCATGCGGCAACTCGGCGGCGAGACGCTGGTGCTGACCTCGAGCGACATGCAGCTGGGCCGCGGCGAGACCATCGCCGACACGGCGCGGGTTCTCTCCCGCTATGTCGATGCCATCATGATCCGCGCGGCGCGGCACTCGAACCTGACGGAACTCGCTGCCGCGGCCACCGTTCCGGTGATCAACGGCCTCACCAACCTCACGCATCCCTGCCAGGTGATGGCTGACGTGATGACGCTGGAAGAGCACGTGGCGCCGCTCAGGGACCTCACGGTCAGCTGGGTGGGCGACGGCAACAATGTGGCCGCATCCTGGATCCACGCCGTGGGCCGGCTCGGCGGCAAGCTGAAGGTCGGCGCGCCCAAGGAACTGATGCCCGCACCCGAGGTGCTGGCCTGGGCCCGGGCGGCGGGCGCCGACATCAGCCTCACCACATCGCCCGAGGAGGCCGTCCACGGGGCTCATTGCGTCATCACCGATGCCTGGGTCTCCATGCATGACACCGATGCCGCGAGCCGGCACAATCTGCTCAAGCCCTATCAGGTGAACGAGCGCCTGATGCAGCAGGCCCGCCCCGGCGCCAAGTTCATGCACTGCCTGCCCGCCCACCGCGGCGAGGAGGTGACGGACGAGGTGATGGACGGACCGGATTCGCTCATCTTCGACGAGGCGGAAAACCGCCTGCATGTGCAGAAGTCGATCCTGCTCCACTGCCTGGGGGCCTGATGGCGGAGCAGAGCCTGCCTGGCGAAGACCTGGTGCTGCCCTTCGAGATCAAGCCCTTGGGCGTGCGCGGAAGGCTGGTGCGGCTGGGTGCTGCCGTCGATGACATCCTCCACCGTCACGACTATCCGCCGCCCGTCTCAGCCCTTCTGGCGGAGGCGGTGGCCCTGACCGCCATGCTGGGCGCCATGCTGAAGTTCGACGGCAAGTTCATCCTGCAGACCAAGACCGACGGGCCGGTCGACATGATCGTCGCCGACTATGTGTCGCCCGGGCGCATCCGCGGCTATGCCCGCTTCGACGCGGCGCGCGTGGCGGGCCTCGGCACGGCGGACCAGCCCGCCCTCCTCGGCAACGGCTATCTGGCGATGACGGTGGACCAGGGCCCGGACATGGAACGCTACCAGGGCATCGTGCCGCTCCACGGCGAGGACCTCACCGCCGCCGCGCACGGCTATTTCGAGAAGTCGGAGCAGATCCCCACCCGCATCCGGCTGGCCTCCGGGCCGCTCATGACGCGCGGCAGCCGGGCGGAGAGCTGGCGGGCCGGTGCCATCATGGTGCAGCACCTGCCGCGCGAGGGCGGCTCGAGCCCGCTCCCCAGCCATTCGGGCGACGCGCCGGAGGGCACCGACGTGGCGCCGGCCGAACATGACGACTGGGTCAAGGCGCGCCTCCTCCTCGACACGGTGGAGGACCACGAACTGCTGGACCCCCGGCTTTCCGCAGAGGAACTTCTCTACCGGCTCTACCACGAGGACGGCGTCACCGCCTATCCGGCGACGCCCCTCGCGCGCTACTGCAGCTGCTCCCAGGAGGCGATCACCCGGATGCTGGCCCGCTTCCCGGCGGAGGACCAGTCCGACATGGTGGAGAACGGTGAAATCGCCGTCACCTGCGAATTCTGCTCCACCCTCTACCGCGTCTCGCCGGGCGATCTCGCCTCCTGAGGGGACCGGCCACGCCGGCCTTTCCTGTCGTCCCTGAAAGGTTTTGCCGGGAAACGGCCGGGAGGTCGCGTTTGAGCCAAAACCTGTCCAATTTGTGAGTTCTATTCACCCTTGCGTCATGAGAGTGTCATTGACGGAGAGAAATCTCCATGACAGTTTCATCTGACACGGGCGTTGAGACCCGCAGAAAAGAAGAACGGACGAGGGAAGGCGAGGGAGGACAGGCTGGAGTGCGCCAGAAGGCACTCTCCCACTCTATCCGCCAGCACAATCCCCGCCCACAGGAACGGATACTCAAGGAGAGAGACGTATGACCGAATTCGAAATGAAGATGAAGGCAGCGCAGAAGGCCGTGGGCCTCGGCAGGCTGTCCCGCCGCGACTTCATCCAGTTCGCGCTGGCCTCCGGCATGACGCTGGCCGCCGCCAACACGCTGTTCGCCACCGCGGTTCGCGCCCAGCCCAAGCAGGGCGGCGTGTTCAAGGCCGCCGTCGGCCATGGCCAGACCACGGACTCGCTCGATCCCGCCACCTGGTCCAACGGCTTCACCTTCGCCTGGGGCAAGTCGGTGATGGGCGCTCCGCTCGTCCAGATCAGCCCGAAGAACGAGATCGTCCCGCACGTCGCCGAGAGCCTCGAGCCGACCGAGGGCGCCACGAAGTGGATCGTCAAGATCCGCAAGGGCATCACCTTCCACAACGGCAAGACGCTGACCGCGGACGACGTGGTGGCCACCATCAACTACCACATCGGCCCGGACTCGAAGTCGCCCGCCAAGGGCGTCCTCTCGAACCTCGTGTCGGTCAAGGCTGACGGCCCCGACACGGTGGTCTTCGAGCTCTCCGGCGGCAACGCCGACTTCCCCTACCTGCTCTCCGACTATCACCTTGCCATGTACCCCTCCGAGGGCGGCAAGATCCAGTGGGAGAAGGGCATCGGCGCCGGCCCCTATGTGCTGAAGTCCTTCGAGCCGGGCGTGAAGCTCGCGGCCGAGCGCAATCCGAACTACTTCGGCACGACTTACTTCGATGGCATCGAGGTGCTCTCGATCATCGACGTCGCGGCGCGCACCAACGCCTATCTCTCGGGCGAGGTGCACTTCATCGACCGCGCTGACGTGAAGACCATCGACATGATCAAGAACGCGCCGGAAACCGCGCTCTACAACGT